>CALVAZ010000044.1 GCA_944325675.1 Candidatus Gastranaerophilales bacterium | reverse complement strand
ATAGGTAAAAAACCAATCGAAATTCCACAAGGAGTTGAGGTTAAAATAGAAGGTCAAACAGTTACTGCAAAAGGACCTTTGGGCGAAGAAACAGTAGAAGTTCGTCCTGAAATTGCAGTAAAAATTGAAGATAACCATATTATCTTGTCAAAAGTTGGTGAATCAAGAGAAACTGATGCTTTGTTCGGTTTATTCAGAACTTTGGTTGCAAATGCTGTTCACGGCGTTAAAGAAGGTTTTGAAAAGAAACTGGAAATTCAAGGTGTTGGTTACCGTGCACAAATGCAAGGTACTACTTTGAATATGCAATTAGGTTACTCTCACCCTGTTGACATTGTTCCTCCAAAAGGAATTACAATCTCTGTTGAAGCAAACACAAAAATCACTGTTAAAGGTTCAAATAAACAAACAGTTGGTGATGTAGCTGCAGAAATCAGAGGAAAACGTCCACCTGAAGTATACAAAGGAAAAGGTATCAGATACGAAGGTGAATATATTAGACGTAAAGCCGGTAAAGCAGGTAAGAAATAGGATTAAAATATGCGTGTTAGTTTTTCTGGTATATACGATATAAGATTTCCATATGGAACAACCGATTCCGAAATAAATAAAAAGTATAAAGTTATAAAAGATTATACTGCAAAAAATTATCCAAAACTTGGTTCAGATTTTTTCAATGTGGAAATAAAGGATAAATTTTCGGTACAAAAATCAAATGAAAAACTTGCCGACAAAGGTATCAGAATAATAACACCTAGTGACAACCCCTACATAATAGGTAAGCTGTTGGAACATATAGATCCTAATATCCTGCAACAATACATAAACAAAACAAAAACAGAACTAATAACAAATAAGCCCGCATAAACCCTTAGAATTGGTTGTTTTAAGAAGGTTTGGGTTAGAAAGGAAATAAAAATGATTAAACAAAAAACAAGAAAACCACAAGTACAAAAAAGACACAGATCAATCAGAACAAAAATTTCAGGAACATCTGAATTCCCAAGATTGGCTGTATATAGAAGCACAAAACACATTTATGCTCAATTAATTGATGATGAAAATCATGTAACAATTTGCTCTGCATCATCAGTAGATAAAGACCTTAAAGAAAAACTTGCTCACGGTGGCAACATTGATGCAGCAAAGGTTGTTGGTGAAGCAATAGCAAAAAAAGCTAAAGCAAAAGGCGTTGAATGTGTTGTATTTGACCGTGGCGGATTTTTATATCACGGTCGTGTTGCAGCATTGGCTGACGCAGCTCGTGAAGCCGGTTTAATGTTCTAATTAAAATTCGGCAATTTTGTTTTAAAAAAGTACTTCCAAAAGAAGTACTTTTTTTATTAAAAAAAAGTTAATTATTAACGTAATAATAGGATTTTATATTATCATAATAATAGGAGACAAATATGCAATACAAAGATTATTATGAAATATTGGGAGTAAAACGCGGAGCAACAGAATCTGAAATAAAATCAGCCTACAGAAAACTTGCACGTAAGTATCACCCGGATGTTAATAAAACAAAAGAAGCAGAAGCAAAATTTAAAGATATAAATGAAGCTTATGAAGTTTTAGGCGATAAACAAAAACGCCAAAGATACGATAGCTTAGGTTCGAATTGGCAAGGCGGGGCTGAATACACTCCGCCACCGGGATTTGAACAGTTTAATTTCGGAGGCGGACAAGGCAGTTATCAAACATTCAACTTTGGCGGTCAGGATTTGGGCGGATTTTCTGACTTTTTCAGCTCACTATTCGGAGATATGATGGGTGCAGGACAGGCATCAAGAAGCAGTCGAATGGATTTTGGTGGCTTTGACTTTGGGGGTGCAGCTCAACAACAAAGTACACGTCAAAGGCGCCAAACAAAAAGTGAAAATCTTGATACGACAATGAATTTGAATGTAACAGCAAAAGATTTGTTTGAACAAAAGCCGATAACAGTAAGATTTAATCAAATGGAAAAATGTCATCAATGCCCACCTGGCGGAGGATTTTGTGCGGCCTGTGGCGGAACAGGTATAAAATCGGAACAAAAATCTATAAAAGTGAAATTACCGGCCGACATAAAAGAAGGTCAAAAAGTTCGTATAAAAGGCGAAGGTAAAACAGACGACTACGGCCAGAAGGGCGACCTTTACCTTGTTATACACATGAAAGACAGCAACTATGAAATTGAAGGTAACGACTTAACAAAAGATATAGAAATCACACCTCCTGAAGCTGTTTTAGGTGTTAAAAAAGATATCGAAACCCTTCACGGCAAAATAGGTATAAAAATCCCGCCTAAAACTTCCACAGGGCAAATGTTGAGATTAAAAGGACTCGGCTTGCCTAAAAAAGGCGGAGGTTATGGAAATCTTAATGCCAGAATAAAAATTGTAATTCCAAAAACTCTAACCGATAAACAAATAGAATTATATAAAAAGCTTCAAGAATTACAATAAACTCTTGACAATTCTCCCCAAAAATCAGAAAATAATTGAGAGGGGAGAATTTTGTTATGGTTAAAAAAACTTATTTAGCGGAAAAGCATGTTGCACTTGGTGCCAAGATGGTTGATTTTGCAGGTTGGTACATGCCTGTTCAATACACATCTATCATTGAAGAGCATAAAAATGTGCGTAATAACATTGGTTTGTTTGACGTATCGCATATGGGCGAAGTTTTTGTAGTAGGAGATGATGCTGAAGAATTTTTAAACAAAATTGTCCCGCAAAATATATCCAAATTAACCGACGGGAAAGCTGTATATTGCCAACTGCCAAATCTTAAAGGCGGCCTTATAGATGACTTAATCATATATAAACTTAAAACAAACACTTATTTGGTTATATGTAACGCTTCCAGAGTTGACGAAGATATAAATTGGATGTCTATAAATCAAAGGGGCTACAATGTAAGTATTGATAACCAATCACACAATTTGTCTTTGCTTGCAGTTCAAGGTCCAAAAGCAATTGATTTGATGCATAAATTGGGGTATACAGATGATCAGGATTCTTTTACAATAGTCGAAGGAAAGCTTCTCAATATACCAATGTATATTTCAAGAACCGGATACACAGGAGAAGACGGATTTGAGTTATTGGTAATAAACGAATATGTTGAACATTTATGGGATAAATTGTTGGAAGAAGGAAAAGAGTTCGGCATAATGCCTATCGGTTTGGGCGCACGTGACACTTTGAGGCTGGAGGCTGCACTTCCGCTATACGGAAATGATTTAGATGAAGATACAACTCCAATCGAGGCAGGTTTATCTTGGTCAATTCCTAAAGATAAAGTTGAAGATTACAACGGTAAAAAATACATAACCGAGCAAATCGAAAATGGTGCACCCAAAAAACTTATCGGACTGAAGATGCTTGATAAATCAATAGCAAGACACGAATATGAGGTTTATTATAACAATGAAAAAGTCGGTACTGTAACAAGCGGTGGAGTATCACCTATTTTGAATTGTAACATTGCAATGGCTTATGTAAAAAATATTAAAGAAATTTGCGCAGGAACAATTGTTCAGGTTATGATAAGAGAAAAACTTCACGATGCAGAAGTTGTAAAAAGACCATTTGTACAAAAAAGGAATAAGGTAGTAAGGAGATAAAAATGAGTATTACAGAAAAAATTTTATGTTCAAAATCTCATGAATATCTGTTAGAAGAAGATGGACATTACGTAATAGGCTTAACTGATTACGCAGTTGAACAGCTTGGAGACATAGTATTTGTTGAATTGCCTGAAGTAGGAAGCGAATATGCGAAAGGTGAAACATTTGCAACTATTGAATCAGTTAAAGCAGCATCCGAGATTTATATGCCTGTAAGTGGCAAAATTATTGAAGTTAATGATACGATAGCAGATGCACCGGAAACATTGAACGAAGATTGCTACGAAAAAGGCTGGCTTGTAAAAATCGAAAAAACCGGTGATGAGTCTGAATTGGCTGACTTATTAGAATATGAAGATTATAAAGAAGAATTAGAATAATGAAAAATTTTTTAGTACACAATGATGATGTTATAAAAGACATGTGCACCGAAATAGGTGTGAATGGTATTGGTGATTTATTTAAGCAAATACCTATGAAGGCTCGTATGCAATCGCTTGACCTTCCTGACGCCGTTAGCGAAATGGAGGTTCAAAAGAAAATAAAATCACTTGCAAAGAAAAATAAAACTGATTTTATAAGTTTTATGGGCGGCGGATATTACAACAAATTTATCCCTGCATGTATTTCTCAAATAGCACAACGATTTGAATTCAACACTGCCTATACACCTTATCAACCGGAAATTTCGCAAGGTACATTGCAGGTTATGTATGAATTTCAGACAATGATGTGCCGTTTGACCAAAATGGATGTAGCAAACGCTACGGTTTATGATGCCGCAACAGCTTGTGCTGAAGCAATTTTGATGGCCGTCAGAATTAAGAAAATTAATCAAGTTCTTGTTTCAAATGACTTGAACCCTGAATACAAAAATGTAATCAAAACTTACACTGATGCAAATTCAATAAAGGTTGAATGGTTTGATGAAGTACCTACAAACACAAACGAATACTCTTGTGTACTAATCCAAACACCGAATTTCTACGGTGAAATAGTTGATATTAAGTCTGTTGACACCCTTTTAGTAATCTGTACTGATGTTTCAACTTTATCTATTTTAGAACCAATAGAGTGCGACATAATGGTGGGAGATGTTCAGACATTGGGAATTCCGGCAAGTTTCGGCGGTCCAACAGCGGGATTTATGGCATGCAGAGAAAAATATATGCGTCAACTTCCGGGACGTCTTGCAGGAAGAACCGTTGATGCTGAAGGCAATCAAGCCTTCACGCTGACAATTCAAACCAGAGAACAACACATTAAACGTGAAAAAGCAACAAGTAATATTTGTTCTAATCAGGCACTTATTGGACTTTGCGCAACGGTTTATTTAAGCGTGATGGGTGAAAAAGGATTTAAACAAGCAGGGTATCTTTCAACAAAACAAGCTCATAAACTTTCTGAAAAATTGCAGCAAAAGGGCATAAAAACTTTAAATAATAACTTCTTTAATGAATTTGTAATAGAAGTTCCCGACGCAGATAAATTTTTAAGTAAACTAAAAGAAAACAATATACTTGGCGGAATCAAACTTGATAAAGACAAGGTTCTTATAGCCGCTACCGAAATTATATCTGACGAAGATATTGACTTGTACATAAGTTCTATATAGAATAAGGTTATCCTCAAATTTTTGGGCGATTGGCACTCTGCCGAACAAACGATTGCGGATTGCGGGCAGAGGCTGAAACATCAAGCGAAAGCGAAGTGTGAAAGCCGTTTATCGCGAGCAACCAAGCAAAGTATCGTTTGTGAGAGGGGTAGCGCACTCTCTACATTACAATTGAATATTTTGGGCGATTGGCACTCTGCCGAACAAACGATTGATTATCGTTTGTGAGAGGGGTAGCGCACTCTCTACACTTACAATTAAATATTTTGGGCGATTGGCGCAGTTGGTAGCGCACTTGAACGACATTCAAGGGGTCACAAGTTCGAGCCTTGTATCGCCCACCATTTTTTGGGGCGTTAGCGCAGTTGGTAGCGCACGACACTGGCAGTGTCGGGGTCAGGGGTTCGAATCCCCTACGCTCCATTTTTATATCTGGTAATCTATGCCAAAATTTTCTAAAATACCGTTGTAAAAATCTCTATGATTTTTCAAGTCTTTATTTTTCAAATCCATGCACAAGGTAGCCGGTAACTTTGCATCATCAATGGATATATTATTCTGTATAACCCTGCTTAAATAAGTATCATACAACCTGTCAACTTCCTTAATCGCCTCTTTATTTCCGGAGGTTAATTTGAACATCAATTTTTTAGCGCTTATTTTCAAATCTTCAAACGGTGTATTAGACTTCAATATACTATTCAAGTAAATATATGCATTTTCTTTATTTGTGGCATCTGTTCTAAAACCCTTGTTAAAATGAAACCTAATGGCTTCCGGCAAAGCGTCTAAATAAATATTTTTAGCCTTATTTTCTTTCAACATCATAACGGAAATTGCATGTAAAAGCCCTCCAATACCACGCCTTTTAAATTCAGGTTTGACTTCCATATCAACACACTTAATTCTATCCTTAGACTTTATAAGCATGTCGTAACCAAGTTCTTTTTCGCTATTTCTGATAGAAATAATTTGAGAAAATTCATCAAATTTCGCAACCAAACCATCCTTCAACTGCATGGTTTGCGGGAATTTAAGGTTAAAACCATCTGACGTTTTGATATTACTCCATTTAATCATATCTCGATAAAGTAAAAACGAAAAAAAAATTGCCTTACAGCAATTTTAAACTTAACATTTATTAAAAAAGGCGACACCCGGATTCGAACCGGGGGTAAAAGCTTTGCAGGCTTCTGCCTTACCACTTGGCCATGTCGCCGTCCTCGTTTCTCTATAATAAAAAAGACATAACCGATTGTCAAGGTTAAAATTTAAAGGACCGGTATAATAAAATACCGGTCCTTTTTAATACAATATAAAGATTCACAATTAAGCTTGATAGTAATCTCTTACAATACCTTCATAAGCATCAATGTAGATTTTCTTAATATCTTCCATCAACGGATATGCAGGGTTTGCACCTGTACATTGGTCATCAAATGCCAATTCAACCATTTCATCAAGTTTATCGTAGAAATCTTTTTTGGTTACACCAAAATCTTTAATTGATTTTGGTAAGTTGATTGCATTTTTCAGGCGTGTAATTTCAGATAACAACAATTCAACTTTTTCATCGTCATTTTTACCGCCCAAACCAAGCTCATCAGCTATTTGGCCATATTTAGCCTTAGCGTTAGGGAACTTATATTGAGGGAAAATACATTGTTTTCTAGGACAATCAGTTGCGTTGTATTTAATTACTTGATTGATTAACAATGCGTTAGCAACACCGTGAGGGATATTGAACATTGCACCCAATTTGTGAGCCATAGAGTGGCACAAACCTAAGAATGAGTTTGCAAATGCCATACCTGCAATTGTTGCCGCATAGTGCATTTTTTCTCTTGCTATAGGGTCGTTTGCACCTTCATTATAAGCACGTTCCAAATATCTAAAGATAAGTTTTGTAGCTTCCAAGGCATTTGAATTAGTAAAGTTTGTTGCCATTGCTGATACATAAGCTTCAATTGAGTGAACCAAAGCATCAATACCGGAAGCAGCGGTTAAACCTTTTGGCATACCGTCTACAAAATTAGGATCAATAATTGCCATATTAGGTGTCAATGCGTAATCTGCGATTGCGTATTTTACGTGTGTTTCATCATCCGTAATAATTGCAAACGGAGTTACTTCAGAACCTGTACCTGATGTTGTTGGAATAGCAACCATAGTAGCTTTTTTGCCCAATTCAGGGATACGACAAATTCTCTTTCTGATATCCATAAATCTCATAGAAATATCTTCAAATACGGTATCAGGCTGTTCGTACATCAACCACATAATCTTAGCCGCATCCATAGGAGAACCGCCGCCCAATGAAATAATTACATCAGGTTCATAAGGTCTGATAATCTCCATTGCCTGATTAATCGTAGATAATGTAGGATCAGGTTTAACATCAAAGAATATTTGGTGATCAATACCGATTTCATCCAAAACATTAACTATACTGTCAACAGCACCTGAGTTAAACAAGAATCTGTCAGTAACAATAAACGCACGTTTTTTACCCTGAAGTTCACGGAGAGCAAGGTCTACTGCACCTCTTTTAAAGTAAACTTTCGGAGGAACTTTAAACCATAACATATTTTCTCTCCTTTCAGCAACTGTTTTATAGTTCAATAAATTTTCAACGCCAATGTTGCCTGATATAGCGTTTTTACCCCAAGAACCGCAACCTAAAGAAAGTGACGGTTCAAGTTTAAAGTTATACAAGTCACCAATACCGCCTTGAGCTGATGGTGAGTTAATCAAAACACGGCAAGCCGGCATTCTTTCAGCAAACTTATCAACTCTTTCTTGACTACGAGTATCTGTATAAAGGTCTGCTGAGTGACCTGCACCGCCTTTTGAAACCAATTCATAAGTCATTTCAGTAGCTTCATCAAAATCTTTCGCTCTGTACATTGTAAGAATCGGTGATAATTTTTCTCTTGAGAACGGATCTTCCCAATCAACTGAAGGTCTTTCTGCTAAAAGAATTTTTGCAGTTGCAGGGACTTTAAAACCTGCCAATTCAGCTATTTTATGTGCAGGCTGACCTACAATAGCAGGATGCGCGGTACCGCGTTTCGGATCAATGAACGGAAGATCAATCATTTTCTTTTCATCAGATTTGCTCAATAAATGTGCACCTCTGTATATGAATTCTTTCTTAACTTCTTCATAAATTTCATCAACAACAATAACTGATTGTTCAGAAGCACAAATCATACCGTTATCAAATGTTTTTGACATCATAATTGAAGAAACAGCCATCTTAATATCAGCAGTTTCATCAATAACAGCAGCAGCATTACCAGGGCCTACACCTAATGCAGGGTTGCCTGATGAATAAGCAGCCTTAACCATTCCAGGACCGCCTGTGGCCAAAATGCAAGAAATTGAATCGTGTGTTATTAATTGGTTTGTCAATTCAATTGCAGGTTGATCAATCCAACCGATAATATCTGCAGGAGCACCGGCTTTAACGGCAGCTTCAAGAACTAATTTTGCAGCTGCTATCGTACATTTTGTAGCTCTAGGGTGTGGTGAAAATATTATCGCATTTCTTGTTTTCAATGCTATCAATGATTTAAAAATAGCAGTTGAAGTAGGGTTCGTTGTAGGAATTATACCTGCAATTACACCTAAGGGTTCAGCTACAACCTTAATACCGTTTGCTTTGTCTTCCTTTATAATACCGCAAGTCTTGGCATTTTTATGTTTGTTGTAAATGTATTCAGAAGCATAATGGTTTTTAATAATTTTATCTTCTAAAACACCCATTCCTGTTTCTTCAACAGCCATTCTTGCCAAAGGAATACGAGCTTTATCCGCAGCCGTAGCAGCTGCTTTAAATATCGCATCTACCTGTTCTTGGGTATAAGTTGCATAAATCTTTTGAGCTTTTTTAACTCTTTCGATAAGCAATTCCAATTGTTCAGCGTTGTCAACAAGATTTGACTTACTCAAAGCCTTCTCAAGTTTTTCAACATTCTTCTTGCTCTTTGTGGTCATAATATATATCTCCTTTTTATTTTATACTTTACCTTTCGGGGTAATAATTATACCATAAAATTATTAGCTTTATCGTGATTTATTTCACAATTACATTATAAAACAATCACGCACAAAAAGCAAGTGTAATTTTTACAATCTTTATTTTTTCTTTATAAAAAGCCAAAAACTTTTTCAGCTATACAGATGAAACTAACTTAAAGAAAATGCGGTATAATTATACTATGAGAAATTTTATAAGAAAAATTTTATATTATCTTCTGTCAATAAAAGAGCAGACCATTGCCTACAAACTTAAAGGCAGCCTGAAAAGGTCATATAAAAATAAGACCTCAAAAACAATAATTTCCTCAACAGAGCATATGACCTTAACTTTGGAAACCGAAAAAAACAAAGAATTAGTACGCAAAAATGTTGAAGACATTGTAAAAAACTGCCAAAATAATCCCGAAAAACTTATTGAATATATAAATGCAGCCGGAACTAAAGTATATAAGCTAAAAAATGCCGACAAAATTCTAAGAGCAATAGGAGAAGAAGAAGGACTTATCTGTGAACTCAACGGATTGAAAGCACTTTACTTAAACCTTTTCACCGGCAACAGAATTGCATTTTCTACAAAGCCGGTCCTTATTTTTAATTCAGGGAATATTGACCAATACTACATGCTGCATCAATTTTATAAATGGTATTCCTTAAGAATGAATCTGCCCGGTTTTGATTACAAAACACAAGAAAACTTTAAAAAATATCTTAAAAATGTCAATGACAAAACACTGAATAAGTTATCAATAGAGGAAACTCTTGCCTTGACTGAAGCTGTTGTAAGGGACCAAGAGGCTACAGATTTTGCACTATCTTACATTCAAAAAACAAAGGGTGCACAAAATGCTCATAAAAAAATGACAGATGGCGGTGCAAATATCTAGAGCCAAAACCTAATCGCTTAATTTTCGCTCACAACCGCGTATCTGTAATATTCAGTCCAAGCGTTGTAACCGCCACTCATCATGACACACGGATACTCATATTGAGAAAGTGTTAAACATGCTAATGCCGCGGCTGAACAATATTCACAACAGCCGTAAACAACTGTAAGTTTATCTTTTGTCAATTTGTCTGTATTTTTGTCCAATTCGTCTTTTGGAATAGATAAAGCCATCGGAATATGACCTTCATTAAATTTTTCGCGATTACGGACATCAACAACCACCACATTACCCTCATCCATAAAGCTTTTTAGTTGATTTGGGCCTATAATATAAGCTAATTTCATAGCGAAAAACTCGTAAGCTGATTTTGAGTCAAATCTTAATTCTTTAATTTTTTCATCCATAAAAAATATCCTTTCATTTTACAGAAAGGATAAACCGGTTTTATAAAAAAAAACTTAGCAATTTGGGGTAAATTGCTATAGTTAATTGGGGTAAGTAGTTAAGGATTCTATGCATCACTTAAGCCATATAAGGCAAGTGTATGTATGAAGTTTCTGCTTTATTAGTTTCACCTTCTTGGGAAAAAAGTATATTATAAGCCTTGGTAAATTTACGACCTAAAGCTTTCAATGGATTAGATTGAACAGCATCGGCCTCTTGAGTCAATTTCAAATTCTTTTCAAAGTTTAATATATCGGAATTTTGTAAAGATAACAAAGCAATTCTTGGATTACCGTCATATGATCTTCTTTCTCCGAATGTTATATGTTTTGTCGTTATATTTTGTATAGGTGTTACTCTCATTTTTCTTACCTCCCTCCGAGGTCTTATTTATTAAGTGTTTTTTTAACACTTCATCTTAACAATTTCACTATATACTATAAAATATTTTTTGTCAACCCCTATTGTAAAGTTATATTAAGTTACCGCAATAGCAGATTTTAAAAGCATTTTGCCATAAAGTGGCAAAAGTACACTTATTCAAGGGTTTACAACTAATACCACTACCACTCGGATATTATCCCAAATATTAAAATATTAAACAAAAATACACCAACCAGACTACTAAATAGACCCTACAAGGTAATTGAAAGCATGCCTTTAATCTAATTTAATATAATTAAATCTTTTTCATACTTCCAGCTATTCTTAATTCCAAAGGGAGCATACGCTCCCCTTTTTTTAGTTTAAAATTAGTATAATAACCAACTAAACGTCAGGCAAATCACCCTTAACATCAGCCACAACATCACTTTCCAAATTAAACACTGTATGAAGGGCTTTTAATGATTTTTGTGCATCAGTCTTATCTACGAGACAACTTATTTTGATTTCACTTGTAGAAATCATTCTGATATTTACACCAAGCTTCGCCAATGTTTCAAACATAGTTGAGGCAATACCCGGTCGATCAATCATGCCGGCACCTACTATTGAAACCTTTGCGATTTCAGCATCGACTTTAACATCACTAGCACCTAAAGTATCTTTTAGTTTATCCAATGTAGCAAGAGTTTTTGGCAAATCATTGGAATCAACTGTAAATGCTATATCGTTTGTATTTGAAACTTTTCTTGCATAAGACTGAATAATCATATCAACAGATATATTTTCCTCGGCCAAGGCAGTAAATAAACCAGCTGCAATACCGGGTTTGTCCGGAACATCACAAACTACAATTCTTGCCTGACTTAAATCTGCGGCGACACCCGCAACCGGTCTGTATAATTCCATTTTATCGACTCCTAAAATTAAAGTACCCATATCTTCAAGCTTAAAACTACTTCTGACACGTAACGGTACAGAAAATTGCTTTGCCGTCTCAACACTGCGGGGGTGAAGAACATTTGCTCCGGCATGCGCCAACTCAAGCATTTCTTCATAAGAAACTTCGGCTAATTTTGATGCATTAGGAACAATTCTGGGATCAGTTGTATAAACTCCCTCTACATCTGTATAAATATCACATCTTTCAGCACCCAAAGCAGCAGCAAGTGCAACAGCTGAAGTATCAGAGCCACCGCGCCCCAGAGTAGTTATTTCACCATCTTCTGTTACACCTTGAAATCCGGCAACAACGATTATTTTTCCTGCTTCCAAATTTTTTCTCAATTTTTCCGTCTTTATATCCACAATTCTTGCCTTTGAGTGAATATTTTCCGTCATAATGCCAACTTGCATTGCATTAAAACTGATAGCATCGTAACCTTCAGCCTGAATTGCCATGGTCAATAATGCAATGGAAACACACTCACCGGTTGATAAAAGCATGTCCATCTCCCTGCTTGAAGGATTTGGAGAGAGCATCTTTGCCATTTTTACCAAATGATCAGTAGTATGCCCCATAGCAGATACAACAACCACTACATCATTACCGTTTTGTTTTTCTCTTATAACAACTTTCGCTACATTTTTTATTTTATCGGTATCTGCAACTGAAGTGCCGCCGAATTTTTGAACTATAATCTTTCTCATTAATTCTCTTTTATATTCTTTAAAAGTACTTCTAACTCCGCCCTAAGTTCGGGGTATTCAAATCGGGTTATTCTGTCAGCAATAGAAATTGCCTCCTTAACATTATATTCACAAACGTTTTCTTTGACAAGTATGTAACTTGTATAAAACAACAAATTTAATATTTCTTGGTTTGAGCCATCAAGTTTTTCTGCTTTAATAAGCTTTCTTTGCGCATCCTTATAATCTTTTTTAGATATTAAATATTTAGCGTATTCAAAATATGCTTCAACACATAAGGGATTAAACTTAAGCATCTTATCATAGGAATCTGCAACCATTTCATCGTTGCCTAGAATTTGATAGCATTTTGCAAGTCTATAATAATTGTAAACATCTTTAGAATCCTTTTTTAAAGCCTCTTTAAAGTAATTAACAGCCTCGTCAACCTTTCCGTACGCAAGCGCAGAAACTCCCTTTGCTTCAATTAATAAAATATTTTCAGTATCTTTTTCTTCCACAAATCCTATAAGATTATATGCTTTTTCAAAATCTTTTGTTTCCGCAGCGCAAAGTGCCATACCCGCTTGTGCATCAGTATTTTCCAAGTCCTCAAGAAGCACTTTTTGGTACATCTCCTTTGCTTCTTCAAACCTTGAAAGTCTTATCAGAGCATTACCCCATTCCAAATACAAAAGAGAATTGACTAATTCTTTGTCCTTTGCCATAGCAAAATATTTAGTTGAGTTTTCATAATCATATTGCAAGGAATAAATTTTACCTAACAAAAGGTATGCCGGGAGCATATTAGGGTTAAAATCTATTGATTGCTTTGCGTAACGAATAGCAGCTTCATAGTTTTCTTTAAGAAAAAACAAGTTAGCAAATTCATAAGCACAACTTTCATTGGGGTTGGTATCCATCAAAAAACTCAATTTTTTTTCAGCATCATCATACTTTTCAAGCCTTATCTCAACAATCGCAGCCAAAAGCATTGCAGCAAAATTGTATCGGTTAATCTGAATAGCTTTGATAAATTTTTCATGTGCTTGCGGATATTTTTTCTGCTTTAAAAGTGACATGCCCCAAGCTGTTTGGATATCCGTATTCATAGGGGACACCTTATCCGCCTTTTCAAGAGATACTTCCGCATCCTCATAATCCCTTAAAGATATCTGCGCAAGACCCAATTTATGCCACACATTCTTGTCTTGAGGATTTATTTTTGCAGCTTCTTTATAGGATATAACAGCAGATTTTATATCACCTAATCTTTCATCAACCATACCTAAATATTTGTAGACAAGTGCATCTTTTTGGGTCAATTCCAATGCCTCAAGCAAAACCTTTTTAGCCTCTGCATACCTTGATTTTTCTAAAAGCTTTTTTGCCCTGTTAACAGAAGCAAGAGAGGGTATTGTTTGATTGTCCGTCTCATCTTTATAGCTGTTAACAGACACATTCAAATCTTTTATCTTGTCAGAAATACATTTTAACCAACCAAACAATCGACTACCTCTCTAAATGCACCCAAACCGCCATCCGAATCAGTTACCTGAATACCGGCGACATCTTTTACCTTTTTAACGGCATGCGGAACTGTTATTTTGTATTTTGAGTATTCCATACATGCCAAATCATTTACATCATCGCCTATATAAACAAAGTCATCTAAGGATAATTTATACCTTTCAACAATAGATTTTAAAACATCAATCTTAATCCTTATATTTTGGTGAACTTCTTCTATTTTAAATCTTTTTGCAACCGTTTCTATCGCAGAATTTTTTTCACCTGAAATTATAGCAATACTAAATCCGTTCTTTTTTAATATGGAAATTCCCATAATATCCTTAAAATTCAGCTTTCTGGAAATTACTCCATCATCGGAAATATACGCGCAATTATCCGTCATAATACCGTCAAAATCTGTTATAACCCACTTTATACTTTCAGGTAACTTAATCAAATGACAAATCTCCCTATATCTGGTATAATTATACCATAAGATAGGTGTAAAACAAATGATTTCATACATTATTAACAGCGGCTTAATTTTAGTTTTCGTATTGTTATTTTTTATAACAAGAAAAACAAACAAACGATGGTCAAAAATTAACGATTACCTAGGGACTGTAACCAACACAGTTAATTCCGTACGCTATGGTAACCTGACCACAAAAATTGAAAAACTTGAACACCCAACCTATCAAAATGTTACAGATAGCATCAACAGAATGGTTGAAACGCTTAATGATCGTGAAAAAATGATTATTGAATATCAGGCAGAATTAATGAGACAAAACAGACTTCTCGAATCTGTTATAAATTCCCTCTCTGACGGTATCTTAATAGTTAACGATCAATGTGAAATACTTCGTGCAACCCCAAAAGTTTCGACCTGGTTTGGAGTTAAAGGTAAAAATTTAGTCGGAAAGAACATTTTTGACTTTATCCAACTTGCGGAAGAAACTGACATCGAAAGTCTTTCAGGCAACGATGTTTTTATAAAACACACTCCTACAAATAACTTTATTATAAGTACACAAAAACTAAAAACCGACGATAAAAAACAAAGATTTGTCTTATTAATAAAAGATGTAACAAATGAAAGAGAAATTGAAACATTAAAAGAGGACTTTGTTGCGACTTTAACACATGATTTAAAAGTGCCGATAGTAGCAGAAGCAAATATAGTCGAATTTCTATTAGAAGGGAAATTCGGCGACATAACAGAAAAACAAAAAGTAGCACTTTTAAATATGCAGACCTCTAATAAGGAGTTAATTGATCTTGTACAAATTCTCCTTGAAACGTACAAAATAAAGGAACATGGAATAAAGCTATTGAAAGAAACAATAGTATTAAATCCTTTTATCGAAGCAATTATATCTGAAATGCAGCCTATCGCAAACAAATCAGGTATAACAATTAATTTTTTACCGGAAAGGAATTTAACCGTTAATGCAGATCCGATACAATTAAACCGAGTAATTAAAAATTTGATTTCAAACGCAATTTCTCATAGTAATACAAAGGAACGTATTGATATAGAAACAGGTGAATTGAAAGGATTTGTAACTATATCAATTATAGACTACGGACAAGGGATATCACAAGATGAAATAAAAATGATATTTAACAAATACTATTCAGCGGCGAAAAAATTCCGAAAAATAGGTACCGGTCTGGGCTTATATCTTTCACAACAAATTGCGCAATCCCATGGCGGCGAGATAACAGTCACAAGCGAAGAAAACGTCAGAACTGAATTTATGGTTAAATTGCCGGTATAGAAAGCTTTAATTATGAAAGAATTTTTGTCAAACCTTTTAGATTGGATATACAAAAAGAGATGCTATTTTTGTAAAAATTCAAAAGAATCTGTCCGCATGTGCTCAAAATGTTACGAAAAAATGGAACATTTACCTGTTAACGCAAATAGAATTATAGACGGTGTAAATGTTTTTTGTGCCGGAAGCTATTCTAAAGAATTACAAAAACTGATAAGAGGGCTTAAATACCATAAACAAAAAGACTTAGCCTATTTTCAGGCAAAATTTATGTACGAATATTGGCAAAAACTAAAACAAACCGGAGATTTTCAAGTTGTACCGGTACCGCTTCATAAAAAAAGACTGAAAAAACGTAAATACAACCACATGGAGCTTGTTGCCGAGCAATTTGCCTATCTTACAGGATACACCACTAATTTCAACCTTTTGAAACGTGTTAAAGATACTAAACCACAATACAAACTTTCTAAAAAACAACGTGAACAAAATCTGCATAAGGCTTTTAAAGTTAATGCTTCCGAACACATTGAAAATAAAAAAATACTCATAATTGATGACATATGTACAACCGGTTCAACTTTTGAAGAAATAATACGCGAATTAAAAAATAACGGGTTTTATGATATAATCTGTTTTGCTACAACAACACCATTTTAACTATGATATTAAAAGCTTTTTCAACATATTTAAAAAAACATAACGAAGATATAGTTCAAAATAAAACTACTGCAACTAAGCTTCTGTGCAATTGGATAAGACATATAATGCACAAAATGCCCAAAAGTCATGTAGAAAAAATCATACACCACGAAATTATCCTTGCAGAAAATAATACAGGTGATTTTTTAATTGTGGGCAAATCCGAAAGCGGAAGAACTCTTGTGAATGCCCTAAACAATTTTGCAACAAGTTATGAAAATTATATTATGAGTAAATGGCTTGCCGATAAAAACTCAAATCACTTTACAAATTATACAGATGATACAAACTAATTACCAAATTGGCGGATTTTATTTAAATTTCCTAATCATAAAATATTTTTGAATATAAGGGGATTTACAATGAACACACTATACACCGCTCCGATTTGCAAACTGAAGGAATTAAATAATCTTTTCATAGAACTTACCGCAAAGAACTGTAATCAAAGATGTAAACACTGTTACATCGACTTTCCGCTCACAAAAAACGTTAAAGATTTTATTTCCATAGATTTGATAAAAACAGCTCTCAATGATACAAACAGCGAGAATCTTGAATGTATTTATCTCACTGGTGCAGAACCGATGACACACCCAGATTTTAACAACATTCTGCGTTTATGCCTAAAAAGATGCAATGTTTGTATATTCACCAATGGCTCTTTTATAAATGAGAAAAAAGCAAGATTTTTAAAAAGAGTTGAGGGAGAAAGTAATTTTGAAATCATATTCAAACTAAGTATAGACCACTATAACGAAGTTAAAAGTGATGATATACGAGGCCGAGGAACATATAGACAAGTATTACACGCAATAAAAAGTCTTGTGAAATATGATTTTAACCCGATTTTGTGCATAACCGACTATTATAATGAGGGAAATGAAACACTAATAGAGGAATTCAAAAAAATTTGTCTTAAAATAGGTTTTGATGCTAAGGATAATAACTTCAAAATAAACAAGTGGCACAATAAAAATAATCCAAATGAACCTCCAAAGAATCCGTCTTGGTCAACTCTTGATTGCGAATACGGAAGAATCTTAACCGCAAAAGGGGTATACACCTGCCCATTTTTGGCAAATGACCATAGGGGAAGATGCGGAAGCGATTTTAAAGACTTTTCCAGACGGAATATGCTTGAAACAGACTACTGTCAAACTTGTATATTAAATCAAGAAAGCATGTTTGGAATAAATTATAACCTCTTTAAAGAATAATTACTTTTGAGCATATAATTTTAATTGGAACTTAATAATTAAAATCTTTTTGTCTTTTTGATACGGAACAATTTCAAATGAAGATACATCCAAAAAATGCTCATGCTTATATAATTCTTTTAAAAATCTTTCAAAATCCTTATACGTTGCAACCATTTCAATATCAAGTTTTGCAACATTATATTTATCTGGAACATTTTTTACAAAATTATCATCCTTTGGATCATATTCATATTTTATAGACCTTGTTTTAATAGAATTTTCTCTGATTAACGTCAAGATTTCAGCAAATTCACCAGCTATAACAGACTCGGTATCCATGCCCTGCTCAATAGGTTTGAAGAAAGGTTTGACAGTATTTTTACTTTCTTCTTCAGCTTTTGCTGTTTTCTCTTTAAGATTTTTTAACGTTCTTTCCTTATCCGCAAGTGACTCAACAGCTGTAGAATAATCCGTTGAAATTTTATATATAGACATAACCACAGGAACGATACGGCTCACTATGAAGCCAAAAACTATCAATGTTAAAAGCAGTATTAAGATAATAGATTTAAACTTTCTAAAATAAACTTCAATTTCTTGCATTTATTTATCCTTACTTTACACTAATTTTCACCAATATCAACAGGAGTTAGGTCATTCACCTTTCTGGTCGAAGGGGCGATAGCCTTACTATCATTACTTGATTTAGCAGCACTATTAGCTTTACCATCTTTGTCATCTGCATTGGTGTTCGTATTATTAGTTTTTTTGGAAGATGAAGTAACTTCGCTTTCAGACATATTCGTTATTTCAAACAAATATGATGTTGGAGTGTCAGCATCAACAACATCATCAATGGATGCTGAAGGCATTTCCAATTTATAGATTCTAAGCTGATTATCAAACAGGTAATCCTTTACATTCTTGAAGAAAATATATATATCTTCAACACTTTCTGACACCCCTTTGATATCAATTTTTCCGGCTTCTTTAGCCATGAAATATGTAATCCATAAATCACTCGGAACAGACTCACCTAAAGCTGAATATGCAATAAGTTTTGTCCTATTGTACTTTATAACATTCTCTATTTCCGTCTTAACAACAAAATTACCTGAGGCAGAGGCTTGTTCAGTTAATTTTTGTATTTCAGTGTCAACAGTTTTAATTTTAGAATTGATTTCATCTAATTTAGCCTGATTTTTCTTTTGCACAACCGGTAACATAAGCATTGCAACAAGTGCCGGTATAATGAGAACCCCCGCTATTACAAATGAAATTTTCTTCATTACTGTTTCAGTAAGAACAATTTCTTTATCGTTAAAATGGAAAGAAAAGGTTTCTTCACCACTTGAACTCATTTCAGAAGATTGATTACCTGAGAAATCCAACTTAATAGGATAATTATAACTTTTAGAAACAGCTATACCAACTGATTCAAGAGAAATTTTCATAACTTGGTCAGGTAAAATATTCAAGCTGACAGGCAATATCTCTCTTTTTCTAAAACTGTTATTTTCTAAAAAGTCAACCTTACCCTCAAATTGCATTTTTGAAACTAAATGTTCAGCACTGACCAAATCTGTTTCCGAAACAACATATAGATAATTTGAAGGGAAATTCATCAAAGCAATTTGGGCAGATGTATTGATAACATCATAAATTTCATCCAATTCATAAGTTTTTAAAGCCAAAGGTTCTTCATAGTAGTCAATAATATTTTTACCGGATAAAGAAACCAAATTATAACCTGAGGCATTAACTATCATGAGATTCCAAGGTGTGCCATCTTGCATCTGTACATCTGTCAAACCAGCAAAAGATAAAGCTCTCAGAGCTGACACCAGTGATATTTCCACTCCACTTAATGTAGCACCAAGCTCAGTCAGGATTTCTTTTATCTTATCAACAGCAGGCTTTTGCACAGCCGAGTAAAAAATTGTACGAGTATCCGAAGCAGTACTTGAGGAACCTTCAAACCAACTTATAACCGGCTCACAACGCTTAAAAATATATGCCTGTTCCACCTCTGAGATTACAGCTTCCGTAACCCCTTCATCATTTAAAAGCAGAGGCAATTCAACCTTACCAAAATGTACCATTGGCAGATTTAAGACGATATTACATTTAGGGCTAATATTTAAATCCGTAAAAAGTTCCTGTAAAACAGTTTTAAAATCATCATAATTTGCAATCTCGCGCATTGAATCACTATATTCAAGTGGTTTATGCCCGTACACTTTGACCGATTTTATAACAGGGTCTACCTGAATTAATTCCAGTCCAACACCAGGTGTAACAGATAAATAAACTACCTCTTTGCTACCGGCTCCCAATTGAGATAACAAATCATTTAAAAATTTTTCTATCATAATTTCCGTTAATTTTGCACTTAATTCTTATTTTTATTATACAATATATTTTATAAACATCTCAAATTTAACATAAATTTACACTATACGGAGGATATAGGCTTTAATGAATCAACTGATTGAAAATATAACAAAACTTAAGAAAGAAAAAAATGCTGTAATCCTTGCACATTGTTACCAAAATGCCGAAATAGATGATGTGGCGGATTATGTCGGTGATTCATTATACTTAAGCCAAATGGCCGCAAAAACAAATGCTGATATAATAGTTTTTGCAGGAGTTTATTTCATGGCACAGACTGCCAAAATATTATCTCCTGATAAAAAGGTTCTACTGCCCAACATAAAATCCGGTTGCCAAATGGCAGACATGGTAAATTTGCAACAGTTAAGAGAATTCAAATCAAAATATCCGGATATTCCAACAGTTTGCTATATAAATTCAACAGCTGAGGTTAAATCAGAATGTGATATATGCTGCACAAGTTCAAACGCAATAAAAATAGTAGAAAGTTTAAAAACAGACAAAGTATTATTCCTACCCGATACTTACTTAGGTAAATGGGTAGAATCAAAACTTGATGGAGTAGAAGTAATAACATACCCCGGATATTGCCCAACACATTTGAGAATAAAAGCAGAAGATATTAAAAAAGCAAGACAGGCATATCCAAATGCAAAAATTTTAACTCATCCTGAATGCCATAAGTCAGTGACCGAAATTTCCGATTATGTGGGCAGCACCACAGGGATAATGAAGTACGCTAAAGAAAACGATGCAAAACAATTTATAATCGCCACAGAAAAAGGCGTCTATGACAGACTAAAAAGGGACTTCCCAGAAAAAGAATTCATCATGATAAAGGATAATATTGTATGTCAAAATATGAAATGGCATACCCTCGAGGACATATATAACTCTCTAATAAAAGAAGAACACGAAATCAATGTAGATAAAGACTTGGCCACAAAAGCACTTGGTTGTATTAACAGAATGCTTGAGGTTTCAAAATAATGAACAGCGATATTATTTTTGGAAAAAATTCGGTATTAGAAGCACTCATAGCAGGCGAACGAGAAATAAATAAAATTATTATCTCAAAAAATATTCATGGTGATTCTAAAATAAATAAAATTAAAGAACTTGCGCAACAAAACGGAGTCATCTACCAATTTGTGGCAAAAGAAAAATTCCAAAATTACGCCGAATATAATCATCAGGGAATAATTGCTTTTGTTTCGCCAATAAAATATACAGAACTTGATGACTTTTTAGGGGAAAAACACGAAAATGAAGCAATTGTCCTGTTGGATGGAGTTGAGGATCCTCACAATTTAGGTGCAATCATAAGAACTTGTGTTTGCGCAGGAGTAAGTGCTATTGTTGTTCCATCACGCAGGAATGTTCTGGTAAATTCCGTTGTAGAAAAAACCAGTGCCGGTGCTATAAATCATATTCCGATCATAAAAGTCAATAGTCTTGTCAGTGCTGTCCAGAAATTAAAAAATAGCGACTGGTGGATAATTGCAACAGACGCGTCTGCAAAAGATAATTATTACAACGTAGATTATTGTAATATGAATTCGGCAATAATTATGGGTGCTGAACACGCAGGAGTTTCGAAATCACTGCTTAAACTATCTGATTTTGTAGTAAAAATTCCTATGATGAATGATTTTAATTCACTTAATGTTTCAAACGCACTAAGTGCAATAATTTTCGAAGTAGTACGTCAACGCATTACAGAAGAGAGCAAAAAATAACCTGCAATAAAGTTAAATAATATTACAAATAAGCTAACGTTGAAAAGTTATTGTAATATAAAATCATGGAGTAAATGACATGAAAAAAGAATTTGAAAAATTCGGAATAATGACAGATGACATTTCCGATGAAAATATAGATTTCAGTAAAATTCAAACCGAAGATGACGACGAAGAAAACGTACTTGAATCAGTAGAAGATCCTCGGGTGCAAGAAAGTTTGTCATCAGTTAATGCAGATGATAGCGTGAGAATTTATTTACAGCAAATAGGTAAAATTCCGCTTTTATCATCGGAACAAGAGCTTGATTTAGCAAAAAAAATTAAAGATGAACACGATGATTTTTCAAAAGATTTACTGGTAAACGCAAACCTAAGACTGGTTGTAAGTATTGCAAAAAAATATATAGGTCGCGGATTATCTTTTCTTGATTTAATTCAGGAGGGTAATATGGGGCTTATGAAAGCTGCAGGACGATTTGATTACACCAAGGGCTACAAATTTTCAACCTATGCAACCTGGTGGATACAACAATCAATCACTCGTGCAATCGCAGATAAAGCAAGAATAATAAGATTACCAATCCACATGATAGAATCATTGGGGAAAATTCGACGCGCGACCTTGGATCTAACGACAGAACTCGGTCATTCTCCAACAAAACAAGAAATCGCTTATAGATTAGGCGTCCCTGTCACAAAACTAACATCAATTGTTAAAGCTGCACAATCAACTATAAGCATGGATACCCCTGCAAGCTCTGATGAAGATGCAACAAAATTATCTGATTTTATAGTTGATGAAAGCACTATAACACCGGATAGCCGCGTGTCACAGGAAAATTTATTAGAAGATATAAGAAGAATTTTAAATCAACTTAGCCAAAAAGAACGTGATGTATTAATTTTACGATATGGCTTGGATAATAACGGGGTAAAAAAGACTCTTGATGAAATAGGTTCACAATACGGAGTATCAAGAGAACGTATCCGACAAATTGAAAATCGCGCCATAGCTAAACTTAAAAAACTTTGCAAGAATAAAAAGCTCACCGTAGGATTGAAAAACTATTTTGGAGAATAATTTTCGTCTTTGCATAAGCCAAACATACTATCATCCAATTCCTGTAATTGGCGTACTTTGTCTTGCATAATAAGAAACATCATTGTTATTTTCGAATAATCTTCCTCGCTCAATTCACAATATTTTGTGGCAATTTCTAACAAATGCTCAATTTCTGTTAGTATATTGCTTATTTCAAAAAGTTTGTCAATTATTTCTTTATTCATTTGTCTGTATTCTTGTATAATTATAATTTTTATAAATATAGTTATAATAATTACAATTATAGCAGATTATATTTAAAATGCAATAGGTTTATAATAAAAAAAATGGATCAAGGAACTTTATTAAAAAACATTGCAGATAATATAAGACTTTTAAGAACAAAGTATCGAATAAGTCAAGAACAACTTGCCGAAAAAATTCAAATGAGCAACCAACAAATAAGTTCTATAGAAAACGAATTATCAGAACCAAAAATTTCGACATTAGTAAAAATATCGGAAGTATTCGGCGTAACAGTAAACGATTTAATATACGAACAGAAATAGAGAAACAGATTCAAGAGGGCGAAAACGATTTTTTGTCATTCCGAATTTATTTCGAAATCATAAAAAAAGCTCCCTTTCGGGAGCTTTTTCAACTTATGCATCTTTGTTGATGTCTTTAATGCTTAACGCAATTCTGTGTTCTTGCGGAGTGAATTTCTTGATAAGAACTTCTACACTGTCGCCAACTTTGAATTGATTAAACGGATTAACATTTTCTTCAGCCATTTCAGAAACAGGTAATAGAGCTTCAACGCCCGGGAAAATATTAATGAACGCACCAAAACCGGTAACTTTATTAACAGTACCTGTAATTACCTGACCTTCCTCAAATTGACCTTCAATTTGCTGCCATGGGTCTTCACCCATTCTCTTCAAAGATAGAGAAATTCTTTTCAATTCACTATCAATTTTAATAATTTTAACTTCAATAGTTTCACCCAAAGAAATAACATCAGAAGGATGTTTAATTCTTGACCAAGAAATCTCAGAAATAGGCAACAAACCGTCAATACCGTTAATGTCAACAAACGCACCGAAATCTGCAATTCTAACAACTTCGCCTTTAACAACTTGACCTTCTTCCAATGTTGATAAAATATTATCGACAACCTGATCACGTTGTTCAGCAACTGCTTGACGTTGTGAAAGAATCAATTTATTTTTCTTAGGATCAGCTTCCAAAACTTTAACTTCGATTTTTTGATCAACCAATCCATCGAAAGGTGTTCCTGTTCTTAATTGTGATGACGGGATGAAGCCTTTTAAATCAGCAACATCAACCAAAACGCCGCCTTTAACTACTGAAACAACTTTTGCCAAAATAGTATCACCTTGAATTTTTGCATCATTCAATTGAGCCCAAGCCTGAGCAAAAGCAATACGTTTAAGAGAAAGAAGCATACCTTCCTCGTCATTTTCTTCCTTTAATACATAAAATTCTTTAACATCGCCAATTTCTAAAGTTTCAGCGCCTTCACCTGAAGGGATTTCTTTGCTTGGCAAAAATGCTTCTGTTTTCGCACCGCGAACACTTACCAAATAGCCGTCTTGTTCTTTTTTTGCAACTGAACCTTCAACGATATCAGCTACTGAATAAGTTTTTGAAAAACTTTCTTCCAAAAGTCTTTCAAATTCATCCATAGATGTTTTTTCTAATGTTGTTGTCATTTTTATTATTCTCCTTTTCTAATTTTATTAATGACTTTTTCTATTACAACCTCAGGAGTTGACGCTCCTGCGGTAATTGATATTTTTTCGGAATTTTCGATTAAATTAATATATTTTTCAAGTTCTTCGTCATTTTCAATGTGAATTGTTTTTGTAATATCTTTAAGAATTTCTGCCAAGTGAGTGGTATTAGCACTTTTTTTAGAACCTACAACTATCATCAAATCACTATTTTGCGCCAATTCACGGGCTTCAGTTTGCCGCATTGAAGTGCTTGCACAAATCGTATTTGCAACGTGTAATTCTTTTGCAATAGTTGTTAAATATTCAACAATCGGCGTCAAAGTCGTAATTCTTTGAGTCGTTTGAACTACAACCCCTATTTTTCTGTGAGATTTCAATTCAGCCTCGATTGGCTTTAATTTTTCAACAGAACTTGCAACAACCACTTTATCCGTATAAAGCTCTGCATTAGCTTTAATTGCAATAACTTCAGGGTGCTCGGATTTGCCTACGATAACAACAAAGTAACCTTCTTTTGCCAACTCAATTGCCTTATGCTGAACTTTTTTGACATCGGGGCAGGTCAAATCAACAGGTTCAAAGCCTGCCTGTTTAATTTTTTCAATAACCTGAGGGCTTTCACCATGACTTCTTATAACACAAATTCCTTCACCTTTTTCAGGAATTTCGGTAAGAGTTTTTATTCCCAAAGCCTCAAGCTCATGGATAACTTGAGTATTATGAATCAATTCTCCCAATACAAAAACTTTTTTATCAGGGTTTTCGGCTTTTAACTTCTTAGTGGTCTCAACGGCTCTTTTGACACCGTAACAAAATCCCGCATGCTTTGCTAAAACTATTTCTTTCGGCAATTTGAAATTGTCTTCTTTCTTTTGAACTCGCGGCGAACCGCTGTAAGACAATTAAATAACAAAAATCATTTAAAATCAAGCTTTGAACTTCAATGGTTTTTCTATTTTATTATCATCCGAACCACCGAGGGCCTTTTGTGCAGCCTCTTGAGAGATTTTGTTAAACATTTCAGGGTGTTGGGCAATAAATTCATTTAATTCTTTTTTGGTTTTAGAACTTCCGACTTTCATACTTTTAATTGCAGAATTGGCTATAACTGAGCTGCAAGTTGTAATTATTTCAATACCACGACCTTTTTCAACGAAAGTTGAAACGTATTCAGGGAAATTCTCGCATATTGTTACAGGAAGTTTGTTGAACAATTGTGCAGGTAATGCATTTAAAAGATCACTCTGTTCTTTCCTTGATAAGCTTTTGAAATATTTTATTGCTTCGTCTCTGGAAAGATTCCCCTCTTTTAAATTTATTTCATTATAAACATTTTTTGTATTGGAGGATAAATTTTCTATATTTTTACTTATCTCATTCGAAATGTTTGCATTATTACTAATCGTATTTGTCACAAAGTTTGTAGAATTATTGACTGATTCATTGTATCCGAAATCAGAATTAGCATTTGACGCACCGCTCTTATGTGAATCAGTAGCTGGAGGTGCCTCCATTCTGATTGCATTATTAAGGTTTTCTTTACCCAAAGATCTTGTATAATCCGCAGCCCAATCTCTTACACTTTCATCCAATTTATAGATATTGTTCGCTGCATATTCTTGAACTTCATCAAAGTTTGATGACATAATTGTCTCATATGCGTGGCTTTGATTTTCAACAGCCAAATCACCAATTGTATCATATAATTGTATTTGAGAATCTATTATATCAGCATCTCTTTTTAGGGTATAAGTATATGCCATATTTTTATTATACTCAGAAAGTTGTTT
Organism: Candidatus Gastranaerophilales bacterium; assembly: GCA_944325675.1. Lineage (GTDB taxonomy): Bacteria > Cyanobacteriota > Vampirovibrionia > Gastranaerophilales > Gastranaerophilaceae > SIG32. The sequence continues at coordinate 7,934 of CALVAZ010000044.1, read as the reverse complement.
GTCTTTATGCAAACGCGGGGTCATACTAGTTAAATATCCGATAACGGCTTTTGAACCTTCATTTTCTCGAATTCCCTCACCAACTACATCTGAATATTGCTCATTTATATACAAATTATCAAATGCTTCACTTGGTTTTACACCATTAGCAATTACATGCGATTGGATAGTAGATATATCTTTCACAAATGTTTTTTGTCGCGGATTTGGAGCATTAATTTTATTAATTACAGCTGCTAAATCACCCAATCTATCATTTAAATCCCCAATTCCCTCTTGTGGGAATTGGCCTGCTGCAATTTGATTAATTACTTCTGTTGTAATACCAAGTTCTGAAGCCGTTTCTAATAAGGTATTTAATTGTTCTTCTGCACGTTTTTTTACATTTATATCAGTTGATTGTGTTTGAGAAGATAATTCTAAAATTGTATCTGTAAAATAATTAAACTTTGCCTGAGCTTGTTTCTCGACAGGTAATTCTTTAGATTTATCCGTCATCATTTTGTTGAATTTATTTCTATCTTCAACATTATTAAAGTCAACATTATGGCCATAGAGAGTTTTGAACTCTTCCATAAAAGCAGCCCTTCTCTGTCCTCTATCAAGATGGGATGCTCTTGGCAAACTTACTGAATCTGCATTTTTGCTATTAAAATCACTTGAATCTTTTTTTAGCTGAACTAAATCACTTAATTGAGATTCTCCAGCTCGTGGGTTATTATTATTACGATTAGCACCCATAGACTTAATAGCTTCAAGCAAATTATCACTTTGGATTGTTTTTTCTTGTTGAGCTTTTAATTTAGTTATTAACTCTTCATTACGCTGACGCAATTTTTCCGGAGATTCTGTACTACCTGCCGCGTAGTTTATTGCCATATTCTCTAAATCTTCGGTCAATGTATTTATTTGTTTATCTCTTAGTTCTATTTCCAAATGAAGCCTATCTTCATAGGACAAAGTCTCAAAATCTTCTTTTGTGAAACCGTTTTCAACCGCCAAATTAAAATCTGAAAAGAAACGATCTCTGAGGCGCTCCTTACGATCGGCAGACATCTTTTCCCAGCGTTCGTCTGTAAAACCACGACTTTCCTTTATTCTCTTGTCTGCAAACTCTCTGATTAATTCGCCGTACTTTTCTTCTGGGACATCCTTTAAAACATCGTCCAACATTGTTTTAATATAAGCACGTCTTTCTTCTGAAGACATTTTTTTCCAGTCGGATTCAGTTATTTCGCGATTTTTTGTAATTTCAGACTTTATTAGTTCATTTTGTTCCTTTATTTCTTCCTTTGTTTCAATGGGATTTTCAATAGACGGCAATTTACCATCCACTATATTTGAGTTTGATTCTACATATAATCCTTTTATGCCAAAATTAGTCGTATCCGAAGAATTCTTGATTTGATTAAGTTGGTCATTTACTTCTGCTTTTTGTTTATCTGTAAGCTGTAAATATTCCTCAGGTGTTAATCCTACTAACTTTAGCAACTCTTCATCAATAGTGACAGGTACAACAAATTTTGAACCTGTTGTGACAGCCCTTGATGAATCTACACCACTTTGTGATGTCTGTGATTGAGACACATTTATATTATGTTTAATTGTACTGTCACCTAAAGTCATTATTTTCTCTCTATTTTAACACTTATTTATATAAAAACATGCCAAAATGCTCTATTTCAGCATGTTTTCATGTTGTTACATTTGTTTACAAACTAAACACATTAATCATCACCTAGTGCCAAATTGGACACATATTCAGTAACTGATATAGATGACTTATCTTTATTGTATTCGGGTGAAGACATTGCAGCAACAATTGCCTTTGCAAGTGCATCATCGGTCATAATATAGGGGACTTCGTGAGCAGCAGCCGCAATAAGATTTGGTTGTAATAAAATAGCATGAATTTGACCCATAGACATAACTTCGTCAACACCGTGAAGTCTGCTGTCAATACTATTGATACCAGTAACTATAAATTCTTTTTCCCCACTTTTTTGGACATAAATATGTTCGTAATTATCTCTATTACCATCTACATCATAAAATTTAAGTGTATAGTTCCCAAATAATCCTTCAACATCCATACTTCCAAGTTCTTGAGCATTCATTTGCTCTTTTAACTTACGATTAATTATTTCATCACCGGAAGAAGCTGTTTCAAATGCTTTTTTCATAGTCGGCAAAAATTCTTTGTTCAAATAATCATTGGAAACAAAAAGCAAATTCCCTTTTTCATCCGCAATAACAAGATTATTCTGAGCTTTACGAACACCTCTGATATTGCTTTGATTTGTATTTTGTGACACTATCGCTTCCACAAAGCCTACAACATTAGGATCCAAGAAACTGAAGCGTTCTTTTTTGCCATTATGTTCAACTTCTCCGATCACTTCTTTAAATATTAAAGGTCCCTCTTTACCACCATTACCAGAATATAGATATACTTCTCTTTCAACGAGATCTTTTGCCTCAAAGGTATAATCACCTACTTTTAATACTATTTGATCATAGCTATCCTTACCACCCTTTGTATTAAACGCCATCACCGTGACATTAGAACCGTTTTGAGTTTTGAAAACATCACCGTATATTAAAACTCTGCCTCTACTCTGCTGAGCTTCCGCAAGCTCAACTTTATTAACATTATTCTCATCTCGCATAATATCAGCGGCTTTTGTGGTCGTTAAAGGACTCATCGCGATTAATACCGCTAAAGGAATTGCCTTCACAGGACTTGTAATATTGTGATTTTTTTCAGCTTTTTCTGAGCGTTTCCCAAAACTTATATTGGAATAACCCTTATTTGTAACACTTGATATCGATTGTATTGCCATATCAACTCCTGTTTTTAGTAATTACCCATATAAAGAGCCTAAAAACGTTTTTTGCTACCACTATTATTTTATTTTCTTAATTCACTAACCTTATAGAGCCATTATAGCAGTATTTTTCAGCTTTGTAAAGAGTTCTCAATATTTTTAATATATCTTAATGTATATCCACAACTTTATATACACTTGTAATCAGGAAATGTTTGTAATACACTTGATGTGTGTAAATTTTTACAGAAAGAAGGAGAACTCAAATGAGTGAAAGAAAATTAGTTGGAACAGGCGAAATGTTCAAAAAAGCATTAGCCGGCGGATACGCTATTGGTGCTTACAACGTTAACAACATGGAAATTCTTCAAGGTATTGCAGAAGCTGCAGAAGAAACTCAATCACCTATTATCTTACAGGTTTCTGCAGGTGCAAGAAAATATGCTAACCAAACATACTTATTGAAACTTGTTGAAGCTGCTTTGGCAACAACAACAGTTCCTATTGCTTTGCACTTAGATCACGGTGCTGATTTTGAAATTTGTAAAGCTTGTATTGACGGTGGATTCTCATCAGTTATGATTGACGGATCAAGATTCCCATTGGAAGAAAATATCAAATTAACAAAACAAGTTGTTGATTATGCTCATCCACGCGGAGTTTCAGTTGAAGCTGAATTGGGTAAACTTGCAGGTGTTGAAGATGACGTTAAAGTTCACGCAAAAGATTCAACATACACAGATCCTGAAGAAGCTGCGAGATTTGTTAAAGAAACCGGTTGTGATTCTCTAGCTGTTGCTATCGGTACTTCACACGGTGCTTACAAATTTAAAGGTGAAGCTAAACTTGATTTTGAAAGATTAGCTGAAATTAAAAAAGCCGTTAATGAAGCTGTTGGTTATGACTACCCGCTAGTTCTTCACGGTTCTTCATCAGTTCCTAAAGAATTCGTTGAAAAATGCAATAAATTTGGCGGTAACTTGCCTGATGCACAAGGTGTTCCTGAAGATATGTTAGCATATGCTTCTAAACACGGTGTTGCTAAAATTAACATTGATACAGACTTAAGACTTGCAATGACTTCAACTATCAGAGAATTCTTTATAGAACATCCTGAAAAATTCGACCCACGTGAATACATGGGACCTGGCAGAACAGCTGTCAAAGAAATGGTTATGCACAAAATGCGTGACGTTTTAGGTACAGCCGGTCATGCAAAAGATTAATGTTTGCAAATCAAAATAATAAAAAAAGACCGTCTTGTTAAGGCGGTCTTTTTTGTTATCCATAAATCAAATATTATGCCTAATTCATACTTCAGGTATAATTTTTAAAAATCATTACCCTTAAAAATAAATATCCGGAAATTAAAACTATATAAATAAACCTATATTACAGCCTTTAAAAAATTTAAGGCACGCTTTTTCCTTTATATATAAAAAGGGACGAATTTCTTCGTCCCCCCACTTTTTCATACTTCAGTTTATTTAAATCATCACTTCTTCAAGAAATCCGGAATTTCAATATTTGTAAAACTTGGTGAAACTTCCGGTATAGAAGTTCTTCTTGGTTGATTAAATGAGCCTGTGCTTGCAAAGAAGTCAGCTGCATTTAATTGTCTTGTTTCTGTTTTTGCTTCAACAGATTGATTTTTTAACTCAAATCCTGTTGCAATAACAGTAACTTGAATTTCGCCTTGAATATTTTCATTAACTGCAGTACCGATAATAACAGTTGCATCATCAAGAACAGCATCATGAATAATATTTGCAGCATCAGTAATTTCGTGAAGTGTCATATCAGGACCGCCGGTAATGTTAACAATTACACCGGAAGCACCGTTGATTGAAGTTTCAAGCAATTGAGAATTGATAGCGATTTCAGCAGCTTTAATAGCTCTGCCTTCACCTTGACCGCGCCCAATACCCATAAGAGCTGAACCTGATGCTTGCATAACATTTTTAACATCAGCGAAGTCAACGTTGATAAGACCGGGTACTGTAATAATATCAGAAATACCTTGAACACCTCTTAAAAGAACCTCATCAACGATAATAAAGGATTCTGTTAATGAAACTTGTCTATCAACAACTTGCAATAATTTATCATTAGGTATTACAATAACCGCATCAACTGCTTCTCTGAGCTTTTCCAAACCTTGAACAGCTTGATTTTGTCTTTTCTTACCTTCCCAAGAGAAAGGTTTTGTAACAACAGCAATTGTTAAAATACCTAATTCCTTAGCAATTTTTGCAACGACAGGAGCTGCACCTGTACCTGTTCCACCGCCCATACCTGCAGTAATAAACACCATATCAGCGCCTTCTAAAGCATTTGTTATTTCTTGTTGAGCTTCTTCTGCAGCTTTTTCACCGATTGAAGGATCACCACCGGCGCCTAAGCCATTTGTAGAAGATGCACCCAATTGAATTTTATTTTTTGTTTGGCCATATTCCAAAACTTGTAAATCTGTATTCATCAACCAGAACTCAACACCTGACAATCCGGCTTTAATCATTCGGTTAACTGCGTTTCCGCCGCCACCGCCCACGCCGACTACTTTAATATTAGTAGGATTAATTGGAGACCTGTTAACTGGAGTGCTGGTTGTTTCATCTTTTCTAGCAAAGATATCTGATACGAAATTTTCCACTATTTTTACCTCTTATATATTGATTATTACTTATTTTTCAGCTTTTCTTACCCACGTCGACTAAGCGGGTTCGACAATAATATAATAACATACTATTTTAAATAGAAAAAAAGTACAATAATTTCCATGCCAATTATGAACAAAAGTTAATATATTTTTTAAAATTTATTTAATTTGAGCCGGAGAAATTCCCCAATGAAGTTTATTTCTCAAAATTGAATAAAATTCCGTATCGTCCAAAAGCGCCAAATAGGCTGGATATTCAGATTTTTTAATTTCAATTTCTTTAGCAAACTCATAAAATTCCTGACCATCGGTAGACACAACATAGTTTGTCAAGTCCTTATCTGAACAAATCGTAATAATTTCATCGTCAGGAATTACAATAGGCCTTGCAGTGAGGGTATGAGGGCAAATAGGAACTATTACAAATGCATTTAACTTCGGAGAAATAACAGGTCCGCCTGCAGATAACCCATATGCTGTTGAACCTGTCGGGGTAGTAACAATAATTCCGTCAGCCAAATAATCACAAACAAGTTTACCGTTAATTTTTAGAGAAAATCTTGAAGTTCTGCCCGTAGTTGTTCCTTTTACTACAAAATCATTAAGGGCGACCTTGTCACCGCTTTGCAGCATAATTCTTGTTTCTGTACGATATTCACCTTTAAGAATTTTTTCAACTGAACTTTTGATATCACTTTTTGAAGATTGTGACAAATACCCTAAACGCCCCAAGTTTACACCAAAAATCGGGGTTGAACTTTTGGCATAAAATCTTGCCGCCTTTAAAATTGTACCATCGCCGCCTATTACAAAAACAAAATCGTATCCGCTTTTTAAATTATCAATATCGAATGCATCTGCACAAATATTATTTTGGATTAATACCTCTTTCAACTCCATCATAACATCTGCAGAAGACTCTATTTTTTCATTATATGCAATCGCAAAACTCTTCATAAAAAACTTATATCACAAAATAATAATTCTACAACCTGTAAATAAAAAGGGAACTTACGTTCCCTATATACAACTATCTCTTCTCATACCCAATGAATCTATTGCTAATCTCCTATTGTAAAGGAGCTCTCCACAAAGAATCATTAAATTTATTTTGATTTGCATTCAATTCAACAGACAAAGTTACATTACTCGGAGTGAATACAAAAACTAAATCGCCAACTTTTTGAGGTTTGCCGTTCAATGCATGTGCCGCACCACAAACAAAATCAATTGTACGTTGGGATTGTTCTTTATCTAAAAGATGAAGATTCAAAACGATTGTTTTTCTGTCTTTTAAATATTGAACTATGCTTGCTGCATCATCAAATGAACGCGGTTCCATAACAATAACTTCATAACCTCTAAAGTTTGGATGATTAACCACTTTCAAATCGCTTGTCTTATCTATATTTGATTGGTATGAATATTTAGGATCAACTGCCAAATTATCTTGAACTTCATATTCATCGCCCATTTCTTCTGCCATTTCATCAAAAATTGTTTCTCTAGGTTCAAAACCTTTTACCAAGAAATCTACTACTGATTTAATTTTGTCTGTTACTACTGCCACCGTTATTCCTCCGTTTATTTTTCAAATAATTTTCTACCAATTCTCAGCATCGTTGAACCCTCACGGGCTGCGATTTTATAATCTTGACTCATCCCCATAGAAATTTCCTTTAAATTGCAGTTAAATTCCTTTTCAAGATTATTCCTGATTTCAAAGATTTCAGAGAATAATTTTTTCAATTCATCGTCCTCGGCACCCAAAGGAGCCATATTCATAACTCCCACAACTTCAAGATTATCAAGTTTGATTATTTCCCCAAAAACTTGGTTAAGTTCTTTCTTAGAAAGTCCGAATTTTTGTTCTTCTTCCGCATTGTTAACCTGGATCAAAACTTTTTGTTTTTTACCGATTTTCCCTGCCTCCTCTGAAATCTTCTCTGCCAGTCTCAGCGAGTCAACAGAATGAATATAATCAAAGGTCTCTACCGCTTTTTTAACTTTATTGGTCTGTAAATGCCCGATAAAGTGGAACTTGGAATTTTCTTTTATTTCCAACGGCAAACCGTTAATCTTCTCAAATGCCTCAATTACTCTGGATTCTGCAAAATCCCTTAATCCTGCTTTATAAGCATCAATTATGGCATTTTGGTCAAAATACTTTGTAACTGCAATAATATTTGGTCTATAAGGTGCAATTTCTTCTTGTATTTGCAAAAGATTTCTTTTAATTGTCTCTTGTGTCATCTTCACCCCTACAAGAAATCCGCCCGCAAATCAGAGCATATCTTAATTGTACTCTAACCTTTTTAGGTGGACAACTATTTTATTTTTAAGCTTTTCACCTCCTTTTATTAACTCCCGAAACCATGATGTTGACATGTTTTCAGCCATAATTAATATTTCTTAATTTTTGGTTACATTTTGTAATACAGGTGCAT
>CALVAZ010000043.1 GCA_944325675.1 Candidatus Gastranaerophilales bacterium | reverse complement strand
GTGACATTTTTCCCAAAAACAAATTATACGCATTAGGATTTACAATATTTGGTCTTGGTGCGTTTGCAAGTTTCATATCACCCACATACGGCATACTTGTTGCATCAAGATGCTTTGAGGCTATGGGTGCCTCTATAATGCTTTCAAACGCTCAGGCTATTATTGCGACAATATTTAAAAACGCACGAAGAGGAAAAGCTCTCGGGCTTAACGGCTGCATGGTCGCCATAGGTGGCATGCTCGGACCTGCGGTCGGCGGATTGTTAATAAATCATTTTGGTTGGCACTCTGTTTTCATCCCTTGCATACCGATTGCATTCATCGGAGCATACTATGCATATAGGATTTTACCGTCACATGCCGCAAAAGCGTGTACCTTCAAATTTGATTATAAGGGTTTTATTTATTTTACAATAAGTTTATTAGCACTTTTACTTGCCATATCTGAGGGGTATCAGTGGGGCTGGACATCCATAAAAATAATCGTGCTCGGCATAATTACATTAATATTTGGAAGCCTGTTCTACATTAGAGATCACCGCATAAGATACCCGCTTATTGATTTTTCAATGTTTAAAATAAAGCCGTTTACATTCGGAAATTTAGCAGTTATGTTTTCATATATGGCAATGTTTACCAATAGCATTTTGTTGCCGTTTTATCTCATGGAAATCTTAAAACTGGATGCCTTCACATCAGGGCTTTTAATTTTACCTTATTCAGTAACACTTTCCATCGCCGCACCAATCTGCGGGAGCCTGGCAGGCAAATACGGCCCCAGATACTTGACTCTTGCAGGCCCGATAGTTTATATAATAGCGTTAATATTTTTTACCACCTTTGACAAATCAACACATATTTGGCAAATCATAACCGCCTCAGGCATTATGGGGATAGGAAATGGACTTTTCCAATCACCTTCCAATAATGCTATTATGACAAGTGTTCAGAAAAAGGATTTAGGTATCGCAAGCGGAATTCTTGCACTTTCAAGAAATCTTGGAAATATCCTGGGTGTCGCCGTTACTATAACTTTGTTTGAAGAAATAAGGGAATTTTTGATAAACCATTCACAAAACTATGAAACAGCTTTTTTAAATTCGTATCACACAACAATGTGCTTTGGAATACTTTTTGGAATAACTTGCCTTACATTTGCATATATAGCATATAGACCCAAGAAAAATGTTTGACAAAATAACTAAAATAATATTTAATTAATAGGAAGGATACAGTAAGAATGCTAGAATATATCTTCAAACAATTTACAAAACACAATGGCTTTACGCTTGCTGAAGTGCTTATTACTATAAGTATTATAGGCATAGTTGCAGCCATCACTATACCAACACTAGTATCCAACTACAAACAAAAGGCCTGGGACACCGCCGCTAATGTTTTTGAAAAAAAATTAGAACAATCACTAAAAGCCATGAACACTCAACAAACGTTGGCTGGATATAGAAATACTCTTGATTTCGTAAATGAATTATCAAAGCATTTTAAAATAACAAGAATTTGTAAAAACGATGAATTGATGACATGCTTTGAAGATAAAGTCATGTGGGGTGGCGGTGAAGCAGAACCCGAAGAAATTGATATGACTAACATAAAAACAGCATCCGGATTTGGGCAAAATGATTGGGACACAGAAATCATCGGAGTTCAGCTAGCTAACGGAACTACGGGGCTAATTGCTTACAATCCTGAGTGCAAACAAAATCCATACTCGAATCAAATTACGGGGACATCATGCCTTGCAATGCTATATGACACTGACGGATTCAAAAATCCAAACACTTCCGGTAAAGATCTAAGAAGTATTAATGTAAATAGCTTAGGCACAGGAAAGTGTGCATTTGAGCTTGGCGGACTTTGCTTTGGTTCTCCATTTTATCCGACACCCATAACGTATGCGGAGTGTGAAGCTGAAAAAGATGTGCTTGGGATAAAAGATTGTTACAACGGAGATGACTATTGGGCTGGTGCTGTTAGAACCTGCGGAGGCATTAACAATGTTCCTTCAATGGCTCAATTAGCCGAAATTGCAAATTATGTGTTTAATATTTCAGGCGTAGGAGCCTTGGAAGAAAGGCTTGATGTGACTCTTGACTATGATAAGGTTGCCGAACTTGGCTTTACTGTTGATGGGAATGTATTCTACGTATGGTCAAATGAAGAAATTACAAGCGAAAATTCATACTGCCGTTTTTTCAACAAGAATGTACTGTCTTGGCGACATGGACGCCCGCATGATATTGTTCAAGCAGTTTGTTTAATAAATTAAAATTAATTAATTTTGTTGAAAATTTTTTATCAGTGATTTATTATAAAAGTGTACTATTTACACCCAAGGGATAATAAATTATGACAACTAATGAAAATATCAGGAATATAGCAATTATAGCTCACGTTGACCACGGCAAAACGACTTTGGTGGATTGTCTTTTGAAGCAAGCCGGAGTTTTTAGAGAAAATCAGCATGTCGAAGAACGCGTGCTGGACAGTAACGATTTGGAACGTGAAAGAGGGATTACCATTCTCTCAAAAAACATTTCAATCAACTACAAAGGGACAAAAATTAACGTTGTAGATACCCCCGGCCACGCGGATTTTGGCGGCGAGGTTGAACGCGTTTTGGGAATGGTAGATGGTGCATTATTAATTGTTGATGCTGCAGAAGGGCCTATGCCGCAGACACGTTTTGTACTTTCTAAAGCACTTGAATTAGGTTTAAAAATTATTGTTGTCATAAATAAAATCGACAAACCTGCCGCAGAACCTTTAACCGCTTTGGATAAAGTTTTTGACCTATTTACGGAATTAACCGACAGAGAAGATTTAATTGATTTCCCGTTTATATTTTCAAGCAGCTTAAACGGTTTTGCAATAAAAGATTTGGATGATGAAAGAAAAGATATGGTTCCGCTATTAGACTGTATTTTAGAAAACATTCAAGCACCCGAAGGTGATGAAAATTTGCCGCTGCAATTTAGAGCAACATCACTTGATTATAACGAATACGTCGGAAGAATTGTTATTGGTCGTATCGCAAACGGAAAAGTAAAGGCTCAAGAACAAGTTTGTGTAGTTCACGCAGATGGTTCACAAGAACGCGGGAAAATATCAAAACTTTTCGGGTTTAAAGATTTAGGCAGAGTTGAAATTGAAGAAGCCTCAGCAGGCGACATCGTAGGGATTGCCGGATTCGCTGATATTCAGATAGGCGAAAGTATTTGTGACGTAAATAACCCGAACCCTTTACCTTTAATCCACGTCGACGAACCGACGCTACAGATGAATTTTTCAGTAAACGACAGCCCGTTTGCCGGAACCGAAGGAAAATTTGTTACATCAAGACAATTAAGAAAAAGATTATATAATGAATTAGAAAAAAATGTTAGCTTGCGAGTTGAAGATACCGACTCAACGGATGTTTTCAGAGTTTCAGGCAGAGGCGAGCTGCATTTGGGAATTCTAATCGAAACAATGCGCAGAGAGGGCTACGAATTCGCAGTTTCAAAACCCGAAGTTATCTATAAAACAATAAACGGAGAACATTGCGAGCCTTACGAGAACCTGATTGTCGATGTGCCTGAAGCATATGCAGGAAGCTGCATTGAAAGATTGTCCGGACGAAAAGGTGAAATGAAGGACATGCAAAACGCAAAAGGCCGAACCACAATGACCTTCCACATTCCTGCAAGAGGCTTGATAGGGTTTAGAAGTGAATTTATAAGAATGACACGCGGCGAAGGCATAATGTATCACACATTTTTACATTACAGACCCTACGCAGGTGATATTCCTCGACAACGCAACGGCTCAATAATTGCTCACGAACAAGGTGAAGCTATTCCATACGCACTGGCACAATATGAAGACCGCGGAGTATTCTTCATAACCCCGAAAACAAAAGTCTACAGAGGTATGATTATCGGTGAATGCAACAAACCACAAGACATTGTCGTAAATATTTGCAAAACAAAGAAATTAACTAACATGAGAAGTGCAACCGCTGATGTGATGGTTACACTTCAAGCACACAAACAGATGGCTTTGGAGGAATGCTTGGAATATATCGGCGATGATGAACTTGTTGAAATCACCCCTGAAAATGTCCGAATCAGAAAAGCTGATTTAAACAGGAAGATATATAATTAGTAATCTTTTTGCAGAACTTTTTTTCTTACAGGCAAATGCTTCGCAAATGACTGCATGAATACTGAAGCAAGTATCAAAACCATCCCCACATAAAATGCCGGATTCAACTCTTTTGCCTCACCTAAAAATATCATGGCAATTCCAATTCCATAGATAGGTTCAAGATTTCCGCACAACGACACTGTGAAAGGTGATATGGTCTTTAGTACTTGAATATGTAATATATAAAGGCCAATTGTGCAGAAAAACGCCAGAATTATTAAATAATAAAAATCTGACAAAGTGGGCAAAAGAGTTTTCACCGGATTATGAAGCAAATAAAAAGGCATAATAAGTGTTACAAACAACGCTCCGCCGCCTAACTCATAAAAGAGCATACTCTTTGAAGGTTTATCAATAATCTTGTTGTAAATAGTATAAAGAGCAAATACAAGCGCCGAAAGCACCCCCAATATTATTCCAAATCTGTTTTGAGTATCAAAATTAAAAATCAAACCAATTCCTAAAACAGCAACCAGACTGTAACATAAATCTATCAAAGAAAATTTGCACTTTTCAATTAACGGCTCTAAAATCACCGTAAAAAATCCTACAAGAGAATAACAAACCACTCCGACAGAGACATTTGCATACTTTATGCTTCCGTAAAAAAGCAAAAAATGCAACGCCAAAAGCCCGCCGACACCCATTAACTTTAATACATCCGCAAAAGATTCTTTGGGAATTTTTTTTACTAAAAAAAATAATCCTGAAAGAATTAAAAACGCAAACCAAAGCCGATAAAAAACCAAAAGTCCTTCATTCAAACTTATCAGCTTCCCAAAAATCCCCGTAAACCCTGCCAACAAAACAGATATGTGTAATTTTAGGTAATTATTCATACCGACATTTTATACACATATAAAAATTTTATCCAACAAGTTCGCGATAAATTTCCAAATATTTCTTAGAACTCTTATCCCAAGAAAAATCAGCCTTCATAGCAGATTTTCGCATAGCGTCCAATGTAGGCTTTTCACTGTAAACATACCTTGCACAATTTATAGCCTGAACCATATCCCAACCGTCATATCGCCAGAATTTAAAGCCGGTGGAATCATTCAAAGGATACCCGACAACAGTATCTTCAAGCCCTCCGGTCGCTCTTACAATAGGTAATGAGCCGTAATGCATAGCTATAAGCTGGCTTAACCCGCAAGGTTCAAATCTTGAAGGCATCAAGAAAAAGTCACTGCCCGCATAAATTAAGTTAGCCAAATCAGCCTTATAACCAATATAAGCACGGATATTTGAAGTATTATTAGAAAGCCAAATTAAAAGATTTTCATAATCACCATTTCCGCTTCCCAAAAATACAAAATCCGCATCCATATTCTTCAAATCATTTTCAGCCTGTCTTATTAAATCTATTCCTTTTTGTTCAACAAGCCTTGAAATTAAAGCTATCAAAGGTCTATGCGGGTTATATTTTAACCCGAAATATTCACAAACAGCCTTTTTATTAACCTCTTTTTTATCGAGACTTCTGTAAGTATAATTAGCCTTTAAGCACTTGTCCGTTTTAGGATTGAACACGGTATAGTCAATTCCGTTAACAATTCCAACCAGCTTACGTTGATTCATACGCAAAGTATAATCCATCCCCTCACCATATTCACCCGTCAAGATTTCTCCGGCATAATTAGGAGATACCGCAATAATTTTATCAGAATAATTAATTGCGCCCTTCATCCAGTTAACTTTTCCGTAATGCTCAACACCCCATTCGTTATAGACAATATCTTTGCGCATATTGGCAAAATCGAGTACATCCTCAAACCAAACTCCTTGGTATGCAAGGTTATGGATTTCAAAGACAGTTTTTGTATCTTTCCAAAATTCATCGTACCTGTAATTACTGTGCAAATACACAGGAATCATAGCAGTATGCCAATCATTAGCGTGGATTATATCAGCCTTAAAGTTTAGCGCTTTTGCATACTCTAAAACAGCAAGAGAAAATGCAATATATCTTTCATGTTCATATCGTGTATCCAACCATTTTGGGTAAACCTCCTTAAAGCAGGTAAAATACCAATCATTATGCACAAAAAATACGTTTATATTGGTATCGGGCAACTTACACATAAATAACCTGAATTTATGTCCCTGATTGCCAAAAGTAAGCCACATTTCGGAATTTTCAAGCTCTTTTATACCGTATTTATCAACATCAATCAGTCCATGCAACGGCGTAAAAATTGCTATTTCAGCATCATCTTCAATACACTTTGGTAAACTTCCAACTACATCAGCCAAACCACCCGCCTTAGAAAACGGAGCGACTTCTGCCGCCGCAAATAGAACTTTCATTATTCCTCACTTTCTGAAATATCCGCTGTTTCTTCTTTTGTATTTGATACTTCACTATCAGTTTCAGCCGTCTGATAGTCACGTGGTAATATATAATGTTCCGGTACTACATCAAATTCGAATTTTAAATTGTATTTTTGAGTTATATAATAAGCCTGGTTAAGGCAAATTTGAGCCTTATCGACCATACCCATAAACATCATAATTTTGAACATATTATATTTGAATAAAAGCATAATAAAATCACTTGCTTTACCGTATTTTTCAAGGTGAATTATAGAATTATTAAGCATCCCGTACGCGACATCAAATTTACGCTGTCTGATATTCATTTCGCTTAAGAAATACCAACCCAAATGCTGGAGCAGGTGCATGCCTTGGTTTTTAACCGACTTAATAATTTTATATATTATAGATGAAGCTTTTTTGAATGAATTCAAGTTTACATAAGTATAGCCTATCAACAAGTCACAAAATACTTCAATTTGAGATAAGTTGCCGGATTTGGAATGCAGCTTGGCAAGATAAATTTCTTCCGCAAAAAGCTCAGGTGTACCCTTATAATCTATGAACGCCTTTATAACATGGTAAATAACTTTTGAGAACTTATCATCTCCAACCATATCTTCAGATAAAAATACTTCTCGACCGGCAATAAGCTCTTGAAGCTGAACCATTATATCATAAGATTTAGGCACGAAGCTCAAAGAAGAATATGCTATATCCAAAAATTCTTTAACATTACCTTTAAGCTGAATAACGTTTGCAAGGGCAATATATCCCACGCAAGTTTGAACCAAATCTTTAAATTGAGTTTCAGTCATATGTTCGGGGATAATTTTATTAATATTTTCATCATTTATAACATTTAAAACTTTGTACCCGACGGCCAAACAATCTTCCATAGCACCGATATTGAATAAGATTTCAACATGCACCAAAGACATCAACAAGAAATACAAATTAAAATTAGGAGCTTCAGAATCAATTGAAGCATTAGGAATAAGTGAAAGAACCTTATGAGTCAAACAAAGAGCATGCGTGTATTTTGCTGAAGCCAACGCTCCGTGAATCATCTTCGAACACAACAGGATTATTTTATCAATATCTGTGGTCTTTTCAAGATTTTTCAAGGTCAACTCAGCAATATCTTGAGTCTTTTCAGGCACATACTCATACAAATTATCAGATATATTTTCATACAATTTCAATTTATATGTTTCAACATCTTCTTCAGAATCTTCCGTAACTTTTTTCTTTTCAAGCAGGTTTAAAATTTCCGTAGAACAATTCAAATATGCACTAAAATCGCCTAATGATAAATTGACTTTGGCCAATTTTTCCCATTCCAAAAATGCATTTGCGTCATCTGACAGCAGCGAATACAAGTAAGATTTTACAGGACTCGGCATATTTTCTACAAAAACTTTAGAGAACAATTCATTTGCAATCTTCTGCAAATCAATTTTGTTCATAACCTCAAGCAAATTACTTCTCAATAAATTGTAGTTCGGGAAATACATACAGTTATTATAGAAATATACATACCCCATATCTGAAAGTTTATTTATTATTTCCTCTGCATTCTCATACCCCAAAGAATCAATTGTAGCAACATCGATTCTCGTACCTAAAAGCAGAACTGAAGCCAAAAACCTCATAGCTTGAGGATCATCTTTCAAAAGATTTAACCTTCTTCTAAACAATCTATCCAAATTTGATGGAATAATAATAGTTTTAGGATTAACCATTTCAACAGCATCATCAGTGTACTGGTACACACCTGATTCAATCAAATATTGAATTGCAATATCTAAGAATAAAATACTTCCACAGGAATATTTGGCGATACGGTGGAAATAAAAATCGTTCATGATATTGCGGTAAAAATTCTTATTATCCTCAATAATCTTTTCAAAAGGTGTAGGTTTAAGATTAATTTCTGTATAATAAGGTCTTGCTAATAAGAAATGGGCCTGCTTATGTAATGAGAAATCTTTATCATAAGAAATTAGGTAACTTATTTGTAACTCGTCGAACGCTTCAAACAAGTATTTCATAACATCGAAAGAACTTGAATCCACCTTATCAAAATTTTCAATAAAAATAAGAGTATTTGGAATTACCTTTAACAATGTCAAGAAAATATCGAAATATTGATTGCGCGTATCAATAGTATCTTCAATTTGACGCTCATTAAGAGTAATCAAATCCCTTATCATATTCTCAGGATCAATATTTGAAAAAGCGGAAAAATCATTTTGGTCAAACAGCTTTTGAGAAACAGTATATTCAAAAATAGCTGAAACCAAATCTCTAAAGAAAGCATACGGAGTATACTTCATCTCATCATAGCATGTTATCGAAATAATATTGTTATAAATTCCCAATTCTTCAATCTCATTAATAATTTTCAAAGAATATGGGACATACATAGGTGCGGCCTTGATAGCCAAAATTCCTCGCGGCACTGATTGAAGCTTATTTACAATATGATAAAAGACATCAATATTTTCAGTTCTGATGAAATCACAATTTATTTCATTAAAGTTAATAGTCTCAATATCATAAATAGCATCCGGATCTTGAGGAGTTTCTGCTTTAATAAGAGCCTCACCATCCATTTTATCCTGTTCAATAAGCATATTTTGGACAAAGTTCGGCACCTGAACCTGATCCTCCTCTTCATCCTGGAATAACGTTGGGTCAATTACAATCAAATCCTTAACATCAAGCTCATAGAACATCTTCATTTCACCATTAATAAGAACAGAATTTAATGGAGAAAGCTTATAATTTTTTTCCAAGGCCTCAAACAAAGGAGCATCAGTTATTATCTGAAACGAATTCAAAACTCGCCGTTCATCCTTAGCCTTCTCATAAACCATACTAACATTGAAACCGGATTTATAATCATTAGGATCACTCTCAACAGATTTTTTAAGCAAAAACATATTACAGCGAACTGATGTATTTTTTTTCTTCGTCAACTTACAATTAAGCCTTGTAATCAGGTTAAGTATTTCCACGGCCGCATTAACAGCAGTATTAACAGAGCCGTTAAAGGTATAATCCTTGTTGAACCTTATTACATATGTTTTATCAATAATTTGCCTACGTAACCCGATAGATTTCGTATAATCTAAGATGACCTTGTCTAAATTAATTTTAAATTTATTGAACAACTTAACTGACCCCAAGGCATCCTTCATATCAGCCAAATTTGGGAAATCTATTGTTAGCATAACGAAGTCATCAGTATTAGATTCATTTAATATAACACTTTTTTCAAGCGGGAATTTACACTTAACACATTTTTTGTTAGCAGTCGGATTAACTTTACCGCAATTGTGGCACTTGGTAACAATAACATACCCGCATTTTTTACACGTATTACCGTCATTAACCGTTTTACATATAGGACAGACGACTTTCAGCACCTTTTTACAATTAGGGCAGACTATCGCATTATCATCAATTTCTAAACCACATTTTGGACATTCCATAACAGAATTATATCATGCTTAATATTAATAAACAATAACCAAAACACAGCTTTACAAACTTTTCCGAACCAAAAATTTGTGCTAGTATTTAAGTGAAGGGAAATTTATGAGCATAATCGCGGACGATCACGATTTTAAAAAAGAAAAAAACACGAGAAACCCTGTTATCAAGGCAGAGAAAATCGAGTTCGATAAAAATTTTGAAAATTGTATCCGACCTAAAAGTTTTGATAGCTATATAGGACAAACCGCACTAAAAGAGACACTAAAAATCTCAATAGAAGCAGCAAAAAAACGTGAACTACCGCTTGACCACCTGCTTTTTTACGGTCCGCCGGGACTTGGCAAAACCACATTAGCGGGGGTAATAGCAGAGCAGATGGGAGTTGATATAAAAATAACCTCAGCTCCTGCGCTTGAACGCCCGAGAGACATTATAGGAATACTTATGTCGTTAAAGGGCGGCGAAATTCTCTTTATAGATGAAATCCACAGACTAAATAAAGTTGCCGAGGAAATTCTTTATCCTGCAATGGAAGACTTTATACTGGATATGACAACAGGCAAAAGTCAAACAGTCAAAACTATGCGTATTCCGCTTCCAAAATTCACACTAATTGGCGCAACAACAAAGGCAGGAGAGCTTTCAGGACCATTAAGAGATAGATTTGGAATAATCCACAGACTTGAATTTTATACAGAAGATGAACTTTCAAAAGTTGTAAAACGCACGGCAGGGATTTTAAATATTGATATAGATGAAAAAGGTGCAAGAGCTATTGCCAAAAGGTCAAGAGGCACACCTCGTATAGCAAACCGTCTTGTAAAAAGAGTAAGCGACTTTGCATTAGTAAAATACGACGGCCAAATAACCGAAGATATTGCAAACGAATCTTTGGATATATTAAAAATAGACGAATTTGGTCTTGATACAACTGATAGAACGCTGTTAAAACTTATTATAGAAAAGTTTGACGGCGGCCCTGTCGGAATAGAGACTATTGCTGCTGCGATTGGAGAGGATGTTCGAACAATAGAAGATGTGTGCGAACCGTTTTTGCTGCAGGCAGGATTATTGCAAAGAACCCCTCGAGGTAGAAAAGTCTCACCCGAAACTTACAGACACCTTGGGTATAAAAATATCCAAATTACAGAACAAAAAGGACTATTTTGATTACCTTACACAAATAGCTCTTGACGCAAAACCACGTTGCTGGGAAGATGTGCTTGTGTTATCTTTAGCG
>CALVAZ010000042.1 GCA_944325675.1 Candidatus Gastranaerophilales bacterium | reverse complement strand
TTATAAAAGTTATAGCAAAAATATTAGGTGCTATTGCATGAACATTATTTAAAGTTTTTAAATTTATCTGTCCCAAAATTCCTGAACTGTCTGTCAAATATTCCTGAACTGGTTGTTCTTTTACAATGAGATTAATAGTATTAATTTGAAGGGTACATTATTTTATACACCCTTCTTGCTTGCTGTCAAATATTCCTGAACTTGTTCTGCTTTTTCATATTTTCAGCCCAACAAATATTTGGACATTAAATAGATATAAAAAAATCCTGATTTCTATTATTAGTGTTTTAATATTGTATTAAGAGAATATTACTTAATTTTATTCAATTCTATTCTTACATTTTTTTCAATTCTATCCACTAATTCGAGAGCTTTTTTATCCCCAAGACGAGCTTTATTTAAAATGTCAAAAAAACTTTTATAGGTGGGGTTTTCGCTAAGAATTTTTTGGACTGACTTCACTTGAGCAGCCATTTGGGCATCATTCGCAGTGGGTAGATTTTTGGGTGGTACAAAGGCAAAGGAATCTGGCGGCAATAATACTGAATTTCTATATTTATCGGCTTCGTTTAATAACTTTTTTATATTAGTTGGAATTTTTTTACCTGCTCTAAAGGTAACTACTTGAGTTGGTATAGTTCTGACTTGCGGTATACTTTGCATAATTAACTCCTTCATATCTACTACACAACAAAATAACGTTATAATGTTTATAAATTGCTTTTATTTTTATCATAATTAACAATTTGTAATATTTTGTTGTCTTATGTTTTAATAGTTTGTAGTTTTTTGAGTGGGGGTTCCCGTAATACAAACTGTTTGAAAATAA
Source organism: Candidatus Gastranaerophilales bacterium (assembly GCA_944325675.1). GTDB lineage: Bacteria > Cyanobacteriota > Vampirovibrionia > Gastranaerophilales > Gastranaerophilaceae > SIG32. Next base: position 31,668 of record CALVAZ010000042.1, on the reverse strand, counting down.
TCAAATCATTTGTTCTTTTACTGCCGGACGAGAACCGCAAGGCGAAAGCCTTGCTTCAGAGTCCAGCGAGGAGCGAGCTGAGGCTGAAGGAACTTTCTTTTGGTGCAAGCAGGACTTGCAAAAGAAAGTCCGAAATGCCGTTAAACGCGAGCGAGCAAGAGGGCTTGGGGAGTTTTTTCATAAAAAGGACAGGTGTTGATACCTGTCCCGTTTTATGAATGATTACAAGGCTAGGACGAGAAGCAGTTTGAGAGTCCAGCGAGGAGCGAGCAGAGAGCGAAGGACTTTCGCAAAAAGAATGAAATTCTTTGCCACAAAATCCGTAGACTCGTTAAACGCGAGCGCCATTGAACAGACATTGTCGGAATTTGATTTTTTTTGAACCAATAGGGCTGTGTTTCAAATATATCTTGATTTTTTTAGTCTGAAATCGCTAAAAATAAAAATCCTGAACTGGTAAAAAAGTCCGATTACTGTCCGTCAATGTCTAAAACAAGACAGTGTCTCAAAACCTTAAATGGCGGGGATTTAGACACAGTTCAGGAGTTTTGGGACAGGACAGTGTTGGAAAATTTTTCAAAAATTTAATTTAGGTGGAAATTTATTTCAATTTACTCGGAAATATAAAAAGAATATTATGCTAAACTTAGCGCAAAAAATTTGTTTTGATTAAAGATTACATTGAATATATATCAAGAAATTTTCTATAACATTCAAGGTAATCTGGACTGTTGCCATGTTTATGAATTAAAGTATTTTGTACTAATTCAAATGTTTGATAAGCAATTGAGTTATCCACACAAAGTCCAACGTTTCTTCCTGTGATATTGCATTTTTCAATAACAACCTTATCGAAAGGTCCCATATTCGGGTGCTTTTCGATAAGATTAAAATTGATAAAATTATTTGTCAGCATAGTAATGCTGACCTACTTACTAACTGTTCCAATATTATCAATTATGTATGGATACAAAAAACACAAAGTAAGTCCCTCATAGTAATATCTATTAAAAAATATTAGGTATTTTTGGGGAATTTTTTGTGTGAATAATTCTTAATATTTAATCAATTTTTTGTTTGTAAAAAACTTATATAATATGTGCGGATATTTTGGAGGATTACATATGTCAACTAACATCCCATCTTTTAATTCAGCTACTATTGTTGGAAAAAAAACAGATGAACCTGATAAAAAAGATAAAACAGTGATGGTTTTCGGTAAACAAACGAGTTTAATTAAATTCCGTTATGATGGTAAATGTGATACTTTAGCGATTCTTCCAAATAGATATGAAACATCTTCTACTCATACTAATGCGGAGCAAACTGATTATTTAACAACAGCAGACTTGATTAAGGTGGATGGAAAGACAATAGCTCAAAAAAATATGAGAGTTTTCTTGTCTACTATTGAAAATAATAAGGAAAGTTTAATGAAAGATTTAGGGTTGAACGAACCTGAATATTACAGATTAATGAATATTGCATTAGGTATTGCGGAACAAGAAACTCATTTTGGTGATTATACATTTATAGATCCTTGTAATAATGAAAATTGGCAAAAAAGATTGCATGTGAAAAATTTTATTTCAGCTTTACCAATAAGTTGTTCAAAAGGATTAACGCAGATTAAATACAGCGCTAATTTCCAAGATGGTTCTAAAAATAAAGCTATTGCATCAAAGTATGGAATAAAATCTGATGAAGATTATAAAGATAATACTTCAAAATGTGCAATTGCAACAATGATTATATTAGCAAAACATTTACGTGAAGCTGAAAGCCCATTATGGCAAAATCGTCTAAAAGAAAACAATGCAAAAATTAAAAACCCTAAAGAACATATTTATACAGATGATATAATCGCTTTGTTATGGAATGGTACCGGTTTGGTTGATGAAAGATTTGAAGATAAAAATGATACTGTGAAAATATCTGATGAAAATACAGCTAATGATTGGCTAATCCAATTTCATTTAAAAAGCAAAGATGGTATGAGTTATTCGAGATATGTAAGATATTATAGGGAGAATTTTTTTAATGGCAAAATTCAATAAAATTTATTTAGGGATAATAGGTTGCTATTAGAGAACAACTTTTGCCAAAATTCAAATTCTTGAATAGTATATAAGCCAATCGCAATCTTTTTATGAGATGCAACATCTATTACCCAATTTTCTTTAATAAAATGTTGTATGACATTATAAAATGGAGATTCGGAGTTTGAATATGCACCTTTTTGTATTCATTCATGGTAATTGTTTATAAAATGACGGAACTGGAATAATCAAACCTTATGTTAATTTTATTCAAATTGCCTGTAAATATACATCCGTCAATGTCTAAAACAAGACGGTGTCTAAAAACCTTAAATGGCGGGGGTTTAGACACAGTTCAGGAATTTTGAGACAGGACAGTGTTGAAAAATTTTTCCTAAATTAAAAGTTTAGTTAAAAATTTATTTCAATTTACTTGGTAAAAAGTGACAAGAAATTTGAGAAAAATTGGTGTGTTAGTTTACCCAGAGAACAAACCATCGGTAAATTGAAATCAAACCATGTGATTTTTTACACTGAGGTTGGAGGAACTTTCTTTTGATACAAGCTGGGCTTGCAAAAGAAAGTCCGAAATACCGTTAAATTTATTTAATCAAAATATTTAATATAATCTGGTGAAAGTTTTTCTAAATTATACTTTTTCATTAAATTATTTGTTTTTTCTAAATTATTTTTTTCAGGTAATATATATTCAAGAGTTATTTCTGTATGGTTTCCATTAACATTTTTTGATATGACTTTGTATTCGGAACCTCTTGGCATAACAACTTCTCCACCGTGTTCGAGATTTCTGGAAACTTTTGCGCCTTTGGGTAATCTTATTGAATACATTATAGTTTTACGGTCCTTTGAATAGGTACTGCCCCAAGTATACGCTAACGATTTATCTATACCACAATAGCTATAACCTGTATCCGGAACTATTTTATCACCTGTTTTAGCTTTACTGATAATGTCAAAATCTGCGTCAAACGATTTAAAACCTTGCTCGGTTCTTCCTCTATAAACAATGCAATCCTTTTCTAATGGTGGTAATTTTGAAAAACACTCATCTATGTGTTGAATTTCAGGAAGCTTTTCTTTAATCATTCTTAATTGTCTTTCATTTGGCTTTTCTAAGCTTATATATTGAAAAATTTGTCGGATATTTGCATTAGAGTTGTTCAGATAATGATGCATTTGGACTTGTGAATTTGGAGACACCTCGACTCTATAATTCCCCAAAGGGTTTTCCCAACGTGATGTTAAAAGTTTTATTTTTTCTAATAGATTATTTTTGGTCTTAGCGATGCTTTCCGTGGTTAAATAATCTTTTACATGTTTAAATTCACAAGTCTCACCGGTTATATTTAGTTTTTTAGCATTTAATATAACTTCATCAAAATTATTCTTTCCTATCTGTGAAACGATATTTCTTCTGTTTGCTATCGTCCAACCATTTTTTATTATTTGGCGTATTGCAGATATTGCTACCATAAGATTTCCCTGTATTTTATAAAGTTATATTTTTTTATTTGCCGAAGTGCGCCATGAGAGCCTCTGGAGTTAGTATTCTACGGTCAATAAAGGATTCTACTTGCCGCCATACTTGTTGTGTAAACTCAGCAGAGCTATATTTTTTATCGCCGGATATTTTGTTAATCATCTCATCCATATATTTTGTTTCATCCGGTGTTACTTCCAGTCCGTTAATACTCTTTAGATATATTTGACCTGTTTTATTATCTATGTTTTTCCAGAAGGCTACCGGAGAAATACGGGCAAAAATTTCTTCCTGTTCGTCCGCATTCTTTATCCCTTGAGCTGATAACTTGTTTACCATTGATTTAAAATTTTTTGGGAATAGATCTCTTGCGGTTTTTGATGGAAGGCCAAGAGCACTTTTAACAATTGCTTCTGCTCCGTATGCGGATATTTCAAGTGGATTGTTGAAGTATTTGTACTGCTCTGTTAATTTTGGTGAGATAGGGTGATATTCCTGGACTGCCTTATGCCATTTATGGCTATTAAATTTTGATATATCAATATCACTACTCATTTTTCTGTAAAAATCCAGATTTATGTCGGATTTTAAATCTTCTTTAATACCAAGTAGATTTTTTAAAAAAGTATTGTTTTGGCGAGATTTATCTATTGCGGCTTGGAATTTGTTTTCGCCAACTGATTTATATAGTTTAACGTATTTATCCATGTGGTCGAGTTCGTGGTACAAGAAGGCGATTTGCTGTTCTTGTGTTAGGTTTAATACTTTTTGGCTTAAATAAATATTCCCTAATTCAGAACTATAACCGCCGGCTGCTCCTAGCTTTTCTGCCAGTGTGAATTCTATTGAGTCGCTTTTTAATTTTAAAAGTTCCGGATGTTTATATCCCATTTTTCTTAAGACTGAATCTTTGATTAGCCTTAATGTATCAACTTTGTCCTTTCCTTTGACTTTTCTTAGAGATTGGATGAAGGTTTTTGTCAAAGGGGTTTCGTTTAAAATTTGTAATGTGTCGCGAGCAAGTTCCGGAGCATATTTCAGGTTGGCAATTGTTTTGGGCTTTACATAATTCCTAACACCAATTCCGATAATGTTTTCAGTATATTTTGCTGTAAAATTTAATATTGGTTTAACTAACATTTTCTATGTTTCCTTAAAAGTTCCCCTATATTTTTATAAAGTAATTTCATTAGTAAAAATTGCTTAATTATTTTCAAAGTTTTAATATAGAAAAAATCATCAAAATTTTTCCAAAGCCAAATTGAATTATACTGCATTTTACAGAATTCTTATAGGTTACCGTAGTTTATAGCTTTATTATATCCCTTTAGCCATTGTTTGGATTGCTGAAAGAATCAAGTCGTAATTTACGTTTAAAAATCCTTTTCCATATTCAAATTCTGCAATTTTATGGAATATTTCAGGATCAATTTTGTCAGGATGTTCCATAAGTTTTATTAAATCTTGTTGCATAGGAGTTAAATTACCGTCATTTGAGACTGTCCTAAGACAAAAATGCCTCATTAGAAGCGTGTCAGGATTTTTTCTGGGACGTATATTAAAGTTAACTACTCTATGGCCCTTTATATATCCATCTTGGAGTTCTAATCCCATCTTTTTATAAGTTTCTCGTAAATTTTCAGGTAAAACATCTGTATAATGATTAACCTCTTTAACATTGTATATTTCACCACTTAGGTAATCGTGTATTTTTTGTCTTTCAACAAAAACCTTGTTGTTTTTACCTACAGTAGTATATATATATCCGCCGCCATCATTGAATATAATCTCCATACCATCAGCTTCTTTTGTTAAATCATATGTATGTGGTTGAATAGCAGCATTTTTGCCAAAGGTCTTTTCTATTGTTTCAGCAACTGTTTTTCCTGCGTTTGGAAGTATTTCGAATGTAGGTAATTTATTAACTTCTGCAGCAAAAACATCTGCTGCTTCTAAATATTTTTCTTCTTGCCAAAGTCGTTCAACTTCTGCCGGAAGCTCTTTCATTTCTCTTGGCAGCTTGCGAGAAGTTTTTTTGTGACTGTTTATTAGAATAAGGTTATTTTGTGCTTCCTTAACTTTTTTTAATGCTGCTAAACGTTTTATCGGATTTTTTATTTCTAAAAGTTCATTTGCTTTTGATTTTACTGTATTTGCAAAAACATAATAATCACCGTTTATTAATTGTAGCTGACTGTATATTTCTTTTGAATTTTTTATTGCATCTTTAATTTTTAATCCTTTTTTAATAGCAAGACCTGCCAGTACAATGGAAGATAGTGCAACAAGTCCTTTAAGAGCAACACTTTTAATCTGTTCGTTATCCTTATTATTCGGAACTTTATCAGTGTTTTTGCTTTTATTTGACTGAATAGTACCGTTTGTGTGATTCATGCTTGAAATTGTCAATGTTGTCATTTCGCTTGCCTTTTATTCTGTTTTTTAATAGTTCGTATTCCCTTTTACGTATATATAAAAACAATCGGATAATAAAATTTGCTTTTAATTTATTTTTTGCTTTCTTGGCTAATATTTTATCATAATTTGATGATTATTTTCGGCACTTTCCAAAATTTTGGAGAGCTTTTTTATTGATGTTGGTAAATAGACTTACTAGCCGGTAGCCGGTTTTTGTCATTTTGTAGTTTTAGAAATATTAATATATGTTAAAATATTTTTTAAATTATTTATTATGCGCAATTTTTTTAATGCGTAGTGTAAAAGGATTTTATCAGGAATATGGCAGAGAAATTAATGTTTTTCTGCGTACCGGCAAGCTTAGTGAGCCACCAAAAATTACGGAGGATATCCCGTCGGAGCTTAGAGAATTTTTGCAAGAACGTGCATTAGCAGTCAAAGACACAAATAGGGCTATCGTTGATAGTTTGGAGTTTTTGGACAAAAAATTTACTTCTAAAACCGCAGAGCGAATGACTGTTTACAGGGATGCACCGAAAAGCTGGCTAAATACTGCTAAAAACGGTGTGTTAACTGATAAAGCGTATTGTTCGGTATCTCTTACGCCTGGAGCTTCGCTAGAGGGGATTATCGGTTCTGATGCGGTAAATAACGCCCGGTATAAAATTATATTGCCAAAAGGTTCGCCCTATGTTGATATGACGTATTCTTCTGAACGTGAGATGCTGTTGCCAAGAGATTCAAAGTTCAGAATCGTAGGAGACTATGTTTTGGAGTTGATTATTTAGCAGATTTGTCCCGTAATGAATTCCTTGTATTTGTTGAGGATTTTTGTGTTTTTGTTGGGGTAGAGCCACATGGTCAAGATGACCACAGCTACGGAGCATAAAAATATTTTTACCGCAAACAATTCATCTGCTAAAAATATTGCGACACCTGTTGCGATTACTGCTAAAATTCCGACAATTCCGACAACTGTCCATTTTTGGTTTTGAAATATTAATTCATCTATTTCTTTTGCTGATATCGGTCTTGAAAAGAAGTATCTTACCCCTGTTAATTCGTATTCTACAATTACTCTTAAATAGGGGTGTTTTTCAATGATTTTATTATCAAGATTATATGCTTTGTTGAATAATTCGACCGCTTGGTCAGCTAATTTGATGTTATTTTGGATTTTTTTAAGCATATAGCTGCTTCTTAAATTTGAGTATTTTACTTCTTCCGAATTAATAAGTGCATAAATTTCATCGTGATTTTTGATGCGTGTTGCAAGTCCAAACAGTGCCATGGATTTGATGTAATATGCGTCGGCATCATCATTAGCTTTTTCAAGACATGCGTTGCAAAACTCTATAATATCCATGTAGTCTTTCACAGATGGTAGTCGAAATTTTTCTAAAACTAAATTATAAATAGATTCTTCAATCATATTACAAGTTTAAACTTTTTTGTAAAAAATATCTATATTTTATATTTCTTATTTACAAATGTTATCAATTTATATTATGGAGTGTTGTCCCTCGATAATTAAGTAACACACCCCGCAAGCGGGAATAAACTATAAAAGCCCAACTTGCAAAATAAATATCAGCAAAAGATGCCTAAAATCTTCACGACAAATCGTAATCGTTACGGTTTTTTCTCAGTATAAGTCTTTGGAACATAAGTTTAAGTATGTCTTTTGATCTTATCCAATATGAAACCTTCAGAACTTTATTATAATCGTGATTCATAACTTGTATAAGTTCTAATTCGGGGAACTCATAGGCATCAATAAGAGAATTTTCATTGTTATATCCTGTAAATTCCGAACAAGTTTCAATAAGTTTATCCCGCAAAGCAAGGTATAGAGAGGGATTGCGGGGGGGGGTGACTATATCGTAGCTATTTGGATCTGACAAAAAGTCGTTTTCTTTAACAATATTACAAAGTTCTTTCAGACCCGTAAATCTGCCGTCGTTGTGAAGATTGTTATCGTTGGAATCCAAAAGTAACACAGGAGTTTCAAGCGCTAAACAGGGCATTGCGGCATGAAGTCTTGACGTAACGACACAATGTGCGCTTTGATAAACAGCAAGTAAGATTTTGGCAATTTTATAACGTTCTTCCTGATTGAAATAGGGTGAAAGATGTCTTTTAATATTGTATACAGGTCTTTGAGTTCTTTTTCTCAAAGTATCCTCAACTTCTTTTGAAACATCCACGGCGATGATATAATCTTTGCGTTTAATCATCGGATTTCTTTGAAGAGTCAAGGTCAAGCATCCGGAAAAGTAAGCCGGAATATTATTTTCATTTAACCATTTTTCGGTATCCAGATCTCTGCAACCTACAGGTCCGTGTTCAATGAGATATTTTCTGGCTTTGGGTCTTATAAATCTTTTACGAATTCTTCTACGGACATGCATGGATATTAAAAGCGGATCAATATCATTTGTGGGCGGAAAATTTTTGACTTGCCACATGTACCATCCGTTCATTATAACTTTTGGTTTATTTTTGCACTTAAACCTGTTAAGTTGTTCACGATGCACATAATAATCGATTTTGGGAAGAAACCTCATCGCAGCTATGCTTTGTATTTCATCACCAATATTCATGGAGGAGTATTTTAAAACTCCAAAGTGAGGACTTTCGCTATTCATTTAATTCTCCTTATATCACCACAATCTTCCAACTCTTGTTAGCGTATCATGAACATACCGGCAGGTCAAAATTTATTGTTACATTAATAAATGACAATTGAGGTTAAATTAAATACAATGATTCCTATTATTTGTTTCAAAACTGTGACGGTAAATGTTTACGGTAACTAAGTGAATTGCCCAAAATAAATTTGTAAAAACTGCAATAATTATATTATAGTTGCAGTTTTTTGTTGTTAAAATTGAGTACCATGCTTTGTTTTATTATTATAATATGGGTGTAGATATTGAAGAAGAAAGCGTTAAAAATATGTTAGAGGATTTATTAAAGTCAAAAAAATGTTTCAAACTTGTTTGCGGAGCCGGAAATGAAGATGCTGAAGAAGTTGAAAGATTGGTTACTATATATTCGCTTGCCGGATGCTGCTTTTTTGACTTGTGTGCAAAGCCTGAAATTGTTGATGCGGCAAAGCGTGGCCTGAAAAGAGCCGGAATAACCAAAGACAGATATATTTGCGTAAGTGTTGGTATTGATGGTGACCCGCATATTACAAAGGCTGTAATTAATCAGGAAAAATGTGTAAAATGCGGTAAATGTAAGCTTGTATGCCCTCATGATGCTGTTATTGAGTTGGATAAGTATAAGGTTAAAAAAGAACGCTGTATCGGTTGTTCAAAATGTGCTGTTAATTGTCCAAAACAAGCAATTGATATGGTTAGCCAACTGCTTGATTATGAAAAGGTTTTGCCTGAAATTATTGACAAAGGAATTGACTGTATTGAGTTCCACGCTATTTCCACTGATGAAGTTGATGTTATGATTAAGTGGGAGCAAATTAACAAACTTTTTGACGGAATGCTGTGTATATCGCTCGACAGATCCGAACTCGGCGATAAAAAGTTAAAAGAACGTGTGTGGAAAATGCTTGAGTCTAGAAAGCCTTACTCGACAATTATTCAGGCAGACGGTATTGCAATGAGCGGTAATAATGACGAATACGGCACGACACTTCAGGCGGTTGCAACAGCACAGTTGTTCCAAAACGCTAATATGCCCGTTTATATTATGATGTCAGGCGGAACTAATAAAAAGTCGATTGAGTTGGCTTCTTTGTGTGACGTTCACCCGCATTGTTTGGCTGTCGGGTCTTTTGCAAGAAAAATCGTAAAGGATTACTTGGTGGCGGATGATTTGTTTGAAAACACTCAAAAAATGGCTGAAGCTGTTGAGATTGCTAAATCTCTTGTTGACATTGTTATGAAGGATTAAAAATATGATTAGTCTGCAAGCACCTGATTGGAAGCTGGAAAATATAGATACTGTACTTTTTGATAAAGACGGGACATTTATCGACTTGCATTATTTTTGGGGCAAAATGTCCGAGATGCGTGTCGAGGAAATTATAAAAAGGTACAATTTGTCACTGGATTTGTTTGAAAAATTGTGTTTAAAGCTCGGTTATGATGTATCAAAAGGCAGGATGCTCTCAGATGGGATTACAGCCCTTTATTCAAGACAGATTATTATTCAAATTTTTTGCAAGGATTTGAAATCCTTTGGGGTCGATATATCTGAAAGTGACTTGGAAACAATATTTGACTATGTCAGCGATATGTTTTATAAGGATATGGTTAAATATACAAAGCCGATTGATTCAGCAATTGGTTTTATAAAAAATTTGCGTGAAAAAAATGTTAAAACAGGCGTTGTAACCTCAGATTCTGTTGAATCAACCATGCTGACGCTGAAACATTTTAATTGGGAAAATCTTTTCGATGTTGTTATTGGTCGTGAATCGACCAAAGAAACAAAGGAAAGCGGGGTTCCGGTAAAACTTGCTTTGCAAAAAATACATGCAAATCCTTTAACTACCGTTATGGTTGGTGATGCGCCGATGGATTATATCGCGGCTAAAAATGCCGGTGTCGACAGAACAATACTTGTTGCCACAGGACAGGTAAAAAAAGAATCCTTGTCGGAAAGCTCTCAATATACTCTTAATTCTCTAAATAATTTGGTTATTTTATAGTTGATGATATATAAAAAATCTCCTGACAAAACTGCAGGAGATTTTTTATATTTATATGAGTTGCGTTATATTTCTTGTGGCTTTGTACCAAATTTTTCAAACAAATCTGCTACAAAGTTTTGTTTTTCTTCCATAGCTTTTTGTGCAAATTTTTGGTCTTCAGCTATTTGAGCAGATTGTTGTTCTAACATTCTTGTTAGTTCTATATACCTTTCTTCTTCAGGCAGTTTACTGAATTTATCATACGCCTTGATTGCACTGTCGTTGTTCGGATATTCAAATGTGAGATGTGACGCTGCTTGACTACTTGATGTATAACGATCAGCTTTGATTTTTACTGATTTCATAAATTGCATTTTGTTTGGATCCGCTTCTTTTTCTAACATTGGCGAAGTGTATCTGATAAGTCGATCCTTTTTAATAATGTTATAACCGTTACCATCTACAACCAGATCCCAAAATTTATAGTCATTCATTTCTTCACCGGTTTTGGCAATTTTCCCCAGTACATTCATTGATTGGTTTTCTAAAAATTTTTGACCTTTTTGGGTGATTTTTAGTGCCATACCAAAATTTGGTGAGTGAAAACGATTCATGTTGTTGCTTATTTGCATATTTTCCCTTTCTTTGATTGTTTTAGTGCTACTTTTTAAATGCATGTAAAAATTTTATTTGCTATTGTTTGCAGGTTTGTAAAGAAATATTAAAACTTAATTAACTTAAAAATAGCGTATCTTAAAAGTTTTGACTCGATGCTTGGCTCTAAAGTTTTTATTAATTCAGGGTGTTTTATGTAGTCAAAGTGTATATTTTTGGCTGAAGGAGCGGCAGCATATTTTTTATATTCCGATTTGTAAATGACGTTGGCTAAATTGAAATTACCTATAGCAGCTTCAATATTTTCTGAATCGGCGAGTTGTTTCGGGGTGGGTAAAATATCATATATATCTGCAACAATTGTATCTTTTGGGTAACCCAGTGCCCGCAGCATTGGCTTGAACATATTTTCAACTGTTTCCCCTGAAACACAGTAGTCTGTGAAAATTAGTCTTTTACCTGTCTTTTCTGTGAAATCAGGTGTTATACCGAAAAATTTGAAGTAATTTTCCCAATCTTGTGAACTGTATTTTTGCAAACTGTCTTCTGTAACTTTTACAAATGGAAATTTCCCCATTAACGTTCTTTTGGAAAACGGTATTACATCTGTATCAGCACCGAGTAATTGCATTGTTTCGACAAATGGTGCAGGTGAATTGCCAATGGAAATCAGTTTGTATCCTTGGGGATATTTTTTGTCAAGTTTGTTTTTGGCTCTTTTAGCCAGATATAAAATTCTTTCGGCATCTTTTTTTATGCTTAAATCCGTACGATTCGGATTTTCAAGTTTTTTACCTTTGTTTATCAAATTGTCAAGAATTTGAATTTCTTTTGGGGATAGATTATGAAAATCTTTTTCGGTGAATTGCAGTTTATTTAATGCGGGAATATTTTCTTTTATTATACGTGTTTCTTGCGGGCTTATTTTGTCTGCCAGAACGAAATTTTTTTGCTCTATAAGGTCTTCAAGTGTATAGGTTTCGGTACGGACAAAAAAATCTTTGTCTGCTGTTGAATAATTACCTCTAAAGGATAATGATTTGGAAAAATTTTGAGCTGTCTGTATATTAAAATTTTGTTGATTTGGTTTATTAAATAGAATTTTCATATTGTTTTTAAAACTCAAGATAAAAATATTTGCCAAGTTAACTATTAATTACTAATCTATCGCAAAACACGTTACGTTATTTAGTGATATTACGTATTTGCTTTATATTATATTCAGGTTATAATTGTTGCGGATAAGCTAAAATTATCGGGACTCAGTTTTTTTATAATGAATGCGAAGTATAAATACACTAAAGTAGGAATTCCAAGAGCAATTTCTTATTATAACAATTATCCGTTTTATTTCGGATTTTTCCAGAGTTTAGGAATAGAGGTTGTGTTGTCGGACAAAACGACGACAAAAACTATTAATGCCGGGTGCAAACAGGTAGTATCTGATACTTGTTTGCCTATAAAAGTATATGCAGGACACATAATAAATTTGTTGGAAAAAGGTTGCAAGGCCATATTTGTTCCCTCTATTCAATCAACAGGGTACAAGATTAATAATTGCAGTAAAATAAGAGGTTTGCCTGAGATAATCAGAAATGTTATATCTGCAGATTTTGTTATGATAGAGCCTACTCTGGATAAAACAGAAAAAATAGGTCTGAAGGATTTTTGTATTGAAACGGCGAATTTGTTGGGAATAACCGATAAAAAAGCAGTTAAAACTGCTATGAAGGCCGGATGGAAAATGTATAATAATTTTTATGAAATGGCAAAGTCCGGCATCCCTTACCAAACAGCTTTGACCAACGCACTGGAAGGTAAAAGTGTGAAAAAGCCCGTTGATATAGTAAAACCGCTTTCTATTGTAATAGTAGGGCATGGTTATAACCTTTTTGATGAGAGAATTTCGCTTAACCTTATAAATAAACTGGAAAAGTTGGATGTAAAAGTTTATACTTCATTAGATGTGTACCCGAAAGAAGCTCAAAAATCCATCAAGGCACTTGGTGAAGTTCAATATTGGGCGAACGAAGTGGAACTGACAGGCGTCGCTGCATATTATTTATTGAAAAACAAAATTGACGGTATTATAGCTCTGTCTGCGTTTGGCTGTGGTCCGGATTCATTGATGGTGGATGAAATAGCATATCACTGCAAAGAAAAAGATGTTCCGATAATGCACCTCACCATAGATGAACATACCGGTGAAGCAGGATTTATTACAAGAATAGAAGCATTCGTTGATATGCTTGTCAGGAAGAAGCGAATGATTATAGGTAAAAATATTAAAATGCCTGTCAAGCACCCTGCTGAGGTTATTAAGATAGAAAAAGATAAAGTTTGTGTAGGAAAGGCTGTTTAGCCAAGGGCATGTAATGGGGATATTTGATTACGCCGGAGCAATACATATACATACAAAACATTCTGACGGCGGTGGAGATGTTGATTACATAACTAAAGCGGCAAAAAAGGCCGGTTTGAGTTGGATAATAATAACGGATCACAATAATTTTGATGTAAAAGAGGGGATTTATAACGGTGTTTGCGTAATAAAGGGTGAGGAGATATCTCCTCAGGAGGCAAACCATTATTTGGCTTTTGGAATAGAAAGTTTGATATTGCCGGATTGTCCTGTCGAAGAATATGTTCGCAAGGTTAAGGCACAAGGTGGGTTTGGGTTTGCGGCGCATCCGGATGAATCGCCAAATAGAAGAAATTCTAACGCTCCTTTGCGTTGGCTCGACAAAGATATACCTGTCGACGGATTGGAAATTTGGAATTGGTTTTCGGATTGGGCTGACGGTTTTGATTCTTCAAATATTTTTACCGTTGCGTATTCATATTTATTCAGAAATAAACTCATAAGCGGCGCAAAGCCCGAAACCCTCGCTTGGTGGGATAAATTAAATAATGAAAACTCAAAGATAACACCTGCGATAGGCGGGCTGGATGTTCACGCCCTAAAGGTCAGGAAATACCTCATTCCTGTGACAATTTTCCCTTATGAGTTTGCATTTGGTACAATAGTTAATTTACTTAAATTAAATCAACCTTTGGAAAAAGATTTTTTGGTGCAAAAGAAAAAAATATTAAATGCACTCCAGTCCGGAAATAACACCATATTGGGTAATTGGAAATTCTTTAGAAAAAATATTCCGTTATGCAGAATCAAAACTTCAAATGATAAAAGCTATTTTTCAGGTGATATTGCAGAATTAGATGATGCAACTTTTTTTGAAATAAGTTTGCCTGTGCCGGGTATTATTAAAATTATTAAAAACGGTCAAGTTATCTATAAGGCTACGGCCAGAGATTTATGTTTTAAACTTCAGGAGGCCGGAAAATACCGTGCGGAAGTAAAGATAAATAATAATACAAGAATTTATACAAATCCTATAATAGTCAGATAGATTTGTGCTAAAATGTACTGGTAAATAAGAATATTTCGAAACAAATGGAAAACAAAGTACCGGTAAAAGACAGAATAATAGCATGGCCAAGAATGGGGAGAATAGATATACCTTTGAAAGCGTTGGTCCAGTCACTTGGCGCAAAGGTAGTTATACCACCCGCGAACAGTAATGAAGCATTGGAACTTGGTGTTAGGCACAGTATAGAGGGAATTTGTTTACCTTACAAACTGAATTTGGCCAATTACATTATGGCTTTGGAAAAAGGTGCAAATACGTTGATGATGTTTCAGGCTCCGGGTTCTTGCAGACTCGGAAATTATACTAAAATGGCTCAAAAAACTTTAAAACAGCTTGGCTATGAATTTGATATGGTCATTTTTGATATGTATAAAAGCAAGATGAAACAGACACTTCAGGCTTTCTGGCATGTGACTCGCTGCTGGAATCCCTGGTGTTATTACAAAGGTTTTAGTCTCGGGTTTAATAAATTTTTCGCAATAGATACTGCTGAACGATTACTTTTTTATACAAGACCAAGAGAATTGAACAAAGGCGATGCTGAAAAATGCTACAATAAATGGCTTGAAATAACCGATGAAACCAATTCCGTATGGGCTGCTAAGAAATTGAAAAAGCGAATTCAGGAAGATTTTAAGAAAATACCGATTGATAAAAATAAAAAAGTTCCTGTTGTGTATTTAATAGGTGAGTTTTTTGTGCTTTTAGACCCATATACAAACCAAAATATTGAAAAAGAATTGGGAGAAATGGGTGTGGAAGTTCAGCGTCAAATAATGTTTGGGGATTGGCTGGAACATGTTTTGAAGCCTTCGTTTTTATATACAAAAGAATCTCACAGAGAGCGTTCGGTAAGATATGCTCAAAAATATATGAAAAGAGCCATAGGCGGTGAATGTATCGAAACCGTCGGGGATACAGTGTATGCAGCTGAACATGGTGTCGACGGAATTATTCATATTTCACCGTTTTCTTGTATGCCTGAAATCGTAGCTCAAAATATACTTCCAAAAGTAAGTAAAGAAGAAAATATACCGATTTTATCTTTGGTCTTGGATGAGCAAACCGGTAAAGCGGGTTATATTACAAGAATTGAAGCATTCATTGATTTAATAAAGCGAAGACAAAGAAATCAAATGTAAAGATTTGATTAAAAAAGGTTATTAATATTTATTTATTGTTGATATCAGATATTATTCATGGTAATTTCAAAATTGTTTAGAGGGAGAGTGTGTGATGCAAACTAAAACAGAATCAAGAAACAAAATGACTCTTGACAGATTGAAATATTACAGACATTTAGGTGGCGGGGCGCTTGAGTGCATAGCAAGCCGTTTGTCTAAAACGCCAAAACCGTTATGTTTTTCATTGATGGTAACAAGCAAGTGCAACTGTGATTGTGATTTTTGTTTCTGGAAGTCCAAAAAAGGTACTGATGATATGTCTACTGAGGAGATAACTCGTCTACTCACGGAAGCCGGACAAATTGGATATTTGGATAGTATCTTATGGGGCGGAGAACCGCTTTTGCGCCAAGATTTTGGCGAAATTTGCAAGGCTTCGCACGATGCCGGTTTGTACACCAAAATTGCCACTAACGGTTGGTATTTGGAATCAAATCCGGAGTTTGCAAAATACACTGATTTGATGTTTGTGTCTTTAGATGCAATCGGTAAGGCGCATGATGATATTCGTCATATGCCCGGGATTTGTGACAGGGTTATGAGCGGGGTTGAGTACCATAAAATCCACTCGCCGAAGATGAGAATATATGTTTGCTGCACTGTATCAACTCAGACTGATTTTGATCAAATAAAAGAAGTTGCACAGTATTGTAAAGATGCTGATATCTTGTTATATTTTACGGTTAATAAGGCTGCATCAAGACCCGAAGAAGCTCATAATGTTGTGGAAACCGAGCTTGAGAATGAACAGTTGTCTGAAATGTTTATAAAAATAAAAGAATTAAAGAAAATGGGTTACCCGATAAGAAATTCTTATTATTTTATGGACTATATAATTAATAAAAAAACATACTATGAATGCCATTGGCCGCGTATTGCAACCGTAATCTATTCAAATGGTGATATGCTTCGCTGCTATGACAGAAAACCGTTTATCAGTGTAAGAAATCGTTCGTTGAAAGACGTTATAAGTGATCCTTTATTCATAGAAACGGTTAACAAATGTAAGGATTGTAAGCTGGCTTGTGTGGGAAATTACGCGCTTGATGCCTCAGGTTTGTGGCGATTGGAGTGGCCGGCCATAAAATCTTTGATGGAAATTGCTATTACATAATAAAAGGAATAAAAAATGAAGAAATTACTGGTAATTCTGATGATTTTGGTATTTGGTTTTGAACCGGCAGCTTTCGCAATACAGGTTCAAAATAACCAATACCCCAATAGGCAGCAGGGTCAGGTTCAAGCTGATTCAAATGTTACGGCTGTTTCTGCTAATCAGATTAATGCTACCCAAAATCCCCAAGTGATGCAGTCGCCTGACTCGGTGAGATTAGACGCTTTTGGAAATAATTATCAATCATCTGCAAAGGATAATTTGAATTACAGTGTTTCATTAAGCCCGATTGAGCAGCTTTTTAACGGTAAAGAAAGTACCGTAAGCGGGACACCCCTTTTACAGGCGGGATATGATTTGTTTACGGAAAGCTCCGCATCAACAAGTATGGGCGGCAAGTTCGGAAATTCCTATAAGCTTAATATAGGTGAAAAGATTAATGTCTATTCATACGGTGATTCTGTTGATGTAATGGCTTTGTCAGGCTCTACTTTGTTGCCGCAATCTGCCGTCACAGAGGTTGATTCAAAAGGAAATATTTTTGTCTCCGGCGTTGGTATGGTTAAGGCAGAAGATAGGACTTTAAGTGACGTCGAAGCCGAAGTAAATCGTATGGCTGCCAGAAAATACAAAAATACCAAGATAAGATTGACAGTGGCTTCCGGACAAGAGTTTTCAGTGTTTGTTTACGGTCAGGTTAATCGCCCAGGTAAAGTCCTTGTAGGAAATAATTCATCAATACTCGATGCGTTGAATTCTGCAGGCGGCGTTAAAAAAACAGGTACGTTGAGAAATATTTCTTATAAATCAAATTCTAAGTCTAAAACTGTCGATTTGTATAAAACCTTGTTTAGAGGTGATGATGAAGATGTAATCTTACGCCCTAATGATAGAATCTTTGTTGATAAGATAGGTCCTGTTGTTGCATTGAAAAATGGCGTAACAGTTCCTGGAATTTACGAATTAAAATCAGGTGAAAATCTTCAAAAGATGGTTGAATACGCTGGTGGATTTTTGCCGGACACTGAGGTTTCGGAAGTTACTTTGATGGGATTTGAAGGCGATTCAAAGCAACGAAGCGCAAGAAACGTATCTTGGGAACAGGCTCAAAAGACTGTTTTAAAAAGTGGTGATTTAGTTGAATTCAGAGGGTTGTATAAAGATGCTGAAAATATTGTAACTATACAGGGAAATATTAAACACCCCGCAACTTATGCTTATAAAGATGGTATGAGGTTGTCTGATATATTAAAAAGTGAAGATGAACTTTTGGAAGAAACGTTTATAAATCAGGCGGTTATTAGAAGAGTTTCCGGCAAGGATAATACTATTGAAACCATACCGGTATTCTTGAAGGAATTTTTCGCAGGTATGAATGATCCTTTACTTCAGCCTAAAGATATTATCAATATTTATAAAAATACTAATTCACAATTCGTTGATGTTTATGGTTGCATAAATAACCCGAAACATCTGCCTTATACCGATAAAATGACACTCAACGATGTCATGACGGATATAAAGTTTATCGAATCTGATACAACAGAAACTAACACTGTTGCCAAGGATGAGAATGAAACAGAGATTGCATATAAGGGTTCTGTTGAAGAAAACAATGTTCAGCTTAAATCCAGCACTACAAATTCAAATAAATTGATTCCGGCAGAAGATGTTGCTGTTGAGATAACTGATACATCTGATAATGTTCAGGTTTATTATCTTTACGACATAATGATAAATTCTGATAGAATAAAATCTATCAACATTTATCCTGAAGATAAAGTTTTCTTCAGAACTTTACGCGGTAATGAGGTTATGAAAACGGTAAAAGTTTCCGGGTTTGTTAAAACTCCCGGCGTGTATACGTTTGTCGAAGGTAAGAGATTGAAAGACGTTTTGGAGATGGCCGGCGGCTTAACTAAGGAAGCTGATTTGAGAGGTATAGTTTTCAAAAGAACAAACCTTCAGGGTAAGCAGGTAGAACTTGCTCATAAAAATAATGAACGCGATATTAAGCTTATCGAAGGTCGTATGGCAAGTGCCTACAAACCTACCGAAGCTGATCAGCAAACTAAAGTTGAAATGTTGAATATGCTGAAGGCTGATGACCAGACTCTTGTTCAAAAGTATAACGGTCAAATTGCTTTGAATATCAAGGATAATAACCTTGATAAGATAAAAGAGATCGATAATATTGAAGTTCAAGATGGTGATGATATTTATGTCCCAAGGACTTCTAATCATGTAAGTATTATCGGTGAGGTTTATAACGAGCAATCCTTTGTTTATAAAAAGGGTGCAAATGCTAAATATTACATAAAAGAAGTTGGCGGTTATACGCCTAATGCTAATAAGTTCAGGTTATATAAGGTATCTGTGAATGGTCGTGCCGAAAAAATCGGTAATGGCAGCAGCATTGAACCCGGTGATACTATCGTTGTTCCGCGAAAAATCGCAGGTAACGACTGGATTACGCCGATATGTGATACTTTGAAGGGTATAGCATCAATTATTGTTATGGCTTTTGCTATCAATAAATGGTAGCTTACGAACACAATACTTTTACTGATTTCGGGACGATATTAATTTTTATATCGTCCTTGAATTTTGTTTTTTCACCGTCAATATGGCCGGTTGATATATCATTGCTTATTAACAAATTTGGTGTTTGAAAGTACATTGCTTTTGAGTTGGTTGTTCTTTTATCAAAAATTATTTGTAAAAATTCTACGAAAAATAAAATAGGATTTTTGACTTTTAAAATAAATACGTCCATAATTCCGTCATCCAGTTTGCAATTTTTAGATATGGAAAAAATGTTTCGGTACATGTTACCGGCGTTGGCTACTATAATACATGTTGCTATGACTGACAGTTTTTCTTCATTAAAATATAATCTGTATTTTTTTTGTTTCAACCTTAGTGCAAACAATATTCCTGCAAAAAAGTATGCGAAATATCCGAATTTATTCTTAAAAGACTGAGGCGTTTTGCAAATGATGTCGGAATCATAGCCTAAACCTAATCGTAATATGGAATATTTTTCTCCAATTTTTAGTACATCAACGGATTTTTTCGTACCGTTTGAAATGACTTTTATCGCTTGTTTAATATTATCAGGAATTCCAAGTTTTGCTGCTAAAAGATTTGCCGTACCGCATGGAATTATACCTAAAGTTTTTTCGGTATCAATTATATATGGCACAACTTTGTTTACAGTCCCATCACCGCCTATTACAATTACTGTACCAATATCAGTAAAGCTTTCCGGAATAACGTTTTCAATTTCTACACTTTTGAAATTGATTTGATTTAAAATCAAAAAGTTGATTACCTGTTTTTTGTATAGCAGTGATTTTTTTCTTCCTGCATTAGAATTGGTTACTAACAAGACATTTTTCATAAACAAATTATTACACACTTAATATAAGTTAGCAACATAATTAATTTTAACATCAATTCTATTTTTGAAGTATAATTATAGAATAGTAACATAAGGAGTATTTAATGAGAGTAGAAAAACAATCCACTGCGTGGCAATCTAATACGATGGGTAGATTTGACAGAATAAAGTTGAAAATGAACGATTATGCCATAGATTTGCTTTTAAGTTATTTGGGACATAATTTTAGTAAAGAAAAGTTGATTAGTTTGGCCAAGATTTTTGAGAAAATTTCCGGTTCAAAAGGCGGAATAAACCATGCAAAGAGAATGCAATGGTTATTCAAATCCGAACATCCGCATTTATATTGGTGGAAAAGAATATTAACAGAGCTTCACCCGAATTGTCGAAATAAATGGGTAAAAAACTTTTTTGTTAACGGTTATTATGGTGATAATCTTCGAAAAAGAACGGCTTTTAATGCAAAGAACGGATTCTATCCGCCGACAGTTTTGCTTGCAAGTATAACAAAACGTTGCAACTTTAATTGCAAGGGATGTTGGGCACACGAATATGATGTAAAAGAAGATTTGACCAAGGATAAATGGAGAGAAATCTTTACCGAAGCAAGAGATGAGATGGGAATACATATTATTCCTGTTGTTGGCGGCGAGCCTTTTGCAAGAAAAGAATTTTTGGAATTGGCCGAGGAATTTAATGATTGCACGTTTATAACTTTTACAAACGGCTCTTTAATTACGGAAAAAACTGTTGAAAAATTACAAAAGCTCGGCAATGTTCAACCAATGTTTTCTTTAGGCGGATTACAAGAAAACACTGACGCGATAAGAGGCGAAGGCTGCTTTGATATGGTAATGGAAAAAATGGATATGCTCAAAAAAGCAGGTATCCTTTTTGGGGCAAGTATTACAGCTACAAGTCAAAATTGTGACGAAGTAACGTCTGATGAATTCATGAAAATGTTGTCAGATAAAGGTTGTTTGTGGGCTTGGTTTTTCCATTACGTTCCTGTTGGTGACAGTCCCGATGTAAGTATGGTGCCTGATGCAAAACAAAGACAGCAAATATTGAAAGCTGTGTATAATGCCAGAAATACCTTGCCTATGATGACTGTGGATTTTTGGGGTGACGGTCCTGAAATGATGGGATGTATTGCAGGCGGCAGACAGTATATCCACGTTAATCCTCGCGGTGATGTTGAACCTTGTACTTTTGTTCATTTAGCTACACATAATTTGAACGACTGTACGTTGACAGAAGCTTTGGCTTCACCGTTTATGAGTGCTATACGAAATGGTATACCTTACGAAGATGGCAATATGCTCAGACCGTGTATGATTGTGGACAGACCGGAAGTTTTGCGTAAATACTATGAGGAGTTTAAACCTTACGAAACTCATGAAAATGCCGCTGCGTATTTAAAAGATCCGCAAATTACTTCGCAGATTGATAAGTATTCTAAAGATGTAAAAGAAATTCTTGATAAAGATTGGAGAGAAAATCTTTGGATGACTATATTCCCGCTTGAGGGCGAGTATTATATCGACAGAGATCACTTCTGTTCAACTCAAAAACCGATAAGCAATTCTGAACATAAATGTGATGGCAAATGTGCTTGTTGCGCTAAGTAGTATGAAGAAAATTATTTTTCTATTAGTAATATTTTTAGTTTATACGATATTTGTCAACTCTTGTCCCGCTGTTACACAGTGGGATGAGAGTTTGATTGCTGTGTTCCAGCAAATAACGTCATTTTTACCAAAATACATTTTTATGTTGCCTGATTGTGTTTTATATACAGCTATGATTATAATTCCAATTGTCGGGTTTGGTATATTTTTTGTACGCAAAAAATTGTATTGTGATTTGACTATATTGTGCGCAATTCCTCTTGTGGCGTACTTGTTAAATTGTGTCGTAAAACACATTGTAAGACGTCCTCGTCCGCCAATTGATTTGCAGATTACATCTATTCATCCCGATAGTTTCAGCTACGTTTCAAGTCATAGCCTTGTGACGATTTGTCTTTGGGGAATGGTTATTTTGTATCTTAACAAGTACTGCAAAAACGTTAGGGTAAAAGTAATTGGAAATACTGTTTCTATATTTTGGATTTTGTTTGTAGGACTGAGTAGAATATGTGTCGGGGTTCACAACCCAAGTGATGTCGTTGGTGCTTATCTTTTGGGTGGGGTGATTTTGTTGGTTTGTGTCAAAACTTTGGATTATTTTACCAAAACTTCTTGAATGATTTTTTTGTTCATTTCATTTAGCATTAATTTAATTTGTCTATATAGTTTTGAATCCGTTTTAAAAGGTGATACAAATTGTATTACAGCGTCAGAAGTTTTGACTGAATTCACAAACTCATTCGATATATCAGCTTTGACCAGCACAGTATTTGTAAATGATGCAAGCTCTTGTTTTATATTTTGAGGAATATCGTTATAAAATACAAGTGCAACATTTTTCCCTTCATTTGCCAGAAGTATTAGTTTTAAATCGGTGAAATCTCTCTCAGCATCATAAATCAGTTCATCGCCTAACATTGAATATGAAACCTTTTTATCGGTAAGTTCGGCCACAGTGCATGCAAAAAGAGCTGCAATAGCACCAAAAATTATACCTAATAAAATATTGATGAGTAATTTGGGTGAAGAATATTCGAAATCTCTGAGTTTTTTAGGCTCTTTTAAGACTAAAACCTTTGATGTATCTGACATTTCGTCAACCATCTTTGCCCACTGAAGCTTTGAAGACAATTCCGCGACTTTCGCAGCTTCTTCGCTTACGGCAGCTCTTGAACGCTCGCCGGCTATTACTTGTCCTTTTATGTTGGACATTGCTTGTCTTGCAGAGCTTGAAAATGCACTCATTGCTGACAGATTGCCCGTGCTTATTATGGCCTGTTCAGGCAAGCCGCTTACGGCATTGACTTTTTTATTTAATTCTGCTTTTGCTTTGTTATATTCTTTCTCTATAATCTCTTTGTCGGATTTTGATTTTTCGGCATTTAGCTGTTTGTGTAAATCAATATAATTATTCAGTATTGAATTTACAACGTTATACGCAACTTCCGGATCTTTGTTTTTGTATTCAATGGTAACAACATTTGTCCCCTTTTTATTTTCAAAAGAAATATTTTTCTTTAAAAAAGCCTCAGTTGATATATATTCACCCTCTTTTTTGTTCGGTAAAATTCCAAACTTTTTTTTGTATACAAGATTGTTCTCTCTGATAACTTTGTCTATTACAAGTGGTGATTGCATGAGTTCCAGTTCATTTGTTAACGCGCCTCCGCCACCTGACATTAGTGCAGCCATACCACCGCCTGCGCTTCCAAGTTCCTCAATAGCATACGGATTGATTTCCATCATGTTTGAACTGTTTGCTTTATTGATATATAAATCAGATTCGACCTTGTATTTTTTAGGTAAAATAAAAGTTAGCGCAACAAACAATATTAAGATAAATCCAAAGGCCTTAATTATCAAAAATTTTCTACTGTATAACGTTAAAAATATTTTTTTTAAATTAATCGTTAATTCTTCATCAAGCTCTTCTTGCGGAATATAAATTGTTTGCTGCATAAAGTCTCCTTAATTAATACGCTGATTATATTACAAAATCACAGAATCTTCAAGATTGCGTTACGTAATTTTGAGAATTTAACTGATATAGTGTTTTGGTTATAAAATTAATGTTAATTTGCTTTGATAATTTCATAAGTTCTCCGGACATTATTTCATTACGTTCATCAAATTCGTTTACTCTTGCATTATTTATTAGTTCATTTGAAACATAATTTTCTGTTGCAATATTTGAGAAACCATCTAAACCGGCAATTGAAACTTTTTTTACACCGATTTTTATTAATAATTTCAAAAACATTAAAGCTACGTTATCAAACATTTTTGAATTATTCAAATATGATGAATAATTAACTACCATTGCATTCTTAGGAATGTCTTCAATGTTAGAAGATACTATTAATGGCATTGTATAATCTTCTAAGGATGCAAACCTTTTCATATTAGTCACAAAAACCAAGTCTTCTTTGTAATCATTAGGTATAAAATTTAAAGATATGATGAATGGGTTCTCTTTTCTAATATAATCTTCAATTTTATCTTTTTCTTTTGTTAAAGTTTTACCGGGTGCGAGAATAAGGATTTTTCTGTCTGATAAAACGTTTTTCAAGTATTCAACAGTTTTGAAATCATCTATTGTCTTAGAAAAGTTATCTAAATAAATTTGTTTTATTAAATTAGAATCATATGTGGATTTTTTTTCATATGGGATTGTTTGTAATAAATGATTGATAATTTCGACGGGTACAGTTTGCTTATCTACCAGATATTTTGCATAGTTAGGATGACAATGATTTGTCGCGGCTAAATAATATGGCACCGAATATCCCCAAGGAGTTCTTGCGAAAATGGGGTTAATTTGCTCGTCTACTATTTTTAATATTGGAATAATATCATAATTCCCGTTGTAATTGTCATTAATGTATTGTGTGATGAGTTCTGTGCAAAGATTTCCGGCACCACGTCCCATCCCGAAAACGGTAGAGTCAATTATTAATTCTCTGTTTTTGCATATTTTCATCAAGCATTGCGCATTTGAAAAGGACAACTGTAAATTGTTATGAGAATGAAAACATAATGCTATGTTTTTGTTTAGATTTGCATCTACTAAATAAAAAGTTGTTAGTATATCTTTTTCTTTCATCGCGCCGGTCGTATCAACAATTGTAAAACCTTTTGATTGAATTTTATTTACCATCTCAACTAATTCTAATAATTCATTTGAAGAATAGGTGTTAGTATGCATGGGATTTACAAATACCGTATAATTCTTATTAATTAGCTCTTTACAATAAGAAATTGCATTTTCTTTTTCACTTTTTTTAAAAACTATTCTTAATGCTATATTTTTATTATTACAAATTGGTAAATTTTCTAAAGGATATTCACCATAATTAATCATTAAAGTAAATTTTGTATTAGCAAAATTATAAGGCAATAAGTTTTCTAATAACTCAAAATTAGGATAAAAGGTTTTTTCCTTGTCAAAAGTTTCAGATTTTAGAAATCCACATTCTATATAATCCAATTTTGCTGAAGTAAGATTGCATAGAATTTTTTTTATATTTTTTTCTCCAAAATACCAATTATTAATATATCCACCATCTCTCAGTGTGCAATCTAAAATTTTTATATTTGACATAATTTCCTCTTCACAATATCAATAACTTTTTCTAAATCCTTTTGTGTATCAACAGCGACTGTATCGGATTCTACTTCTATGTACTGGACGGTATATCCCGCTTCAATGAATCGTAAAATTTCAATATCTTCAATTTGTTCAATTTTGCCTCGTTCGCTATTACAGAAAAATTCTAATGCTTCAGGGGTAAAACCATATACACAAACTTGTTTATAATATGAAAAATCTAAGCTATTTTTTGGATATGGCGCAGTGCTTCTAGTTAAATAAATACCGATGTTGTCTTTATTTGTTATAACTTTTGGTATTGTAAAATTCACTACGTCAACAGGGTTTTTAATTTTTGTCATTAAATTAGACACTTTTATATTTTTATTTTGTGTAAAGGGAAGTATTGCTTTTGTTATAGTTTCTGGCTCGATTAGAGGTTCATCTCCTTGGATATTTATATATAAATCAGCTTTGATTTTACTAGCAACTTCACCGATTCTATCAGTTCCAGTTTTGTGTTCAGTTGAAGTCATAATAACATTAATATTTAAATTTTTACAAACAGATTCTATTCTTTCATCATCTGTTGCAACATACACTTCATTTAGCTCTTTAACTTTTTTAGCTTGTTGGTAGACCCACCAAACCATAGGTTTACCACAAATATCTGCTAAGGGTTTTCCTTCAAATCTTCCAGAACCATATCTAGCTGGTATTACACCAATTATTTTCATATCTTTACTCCTTTATATATTCTAAAACTTGTTCTTTTGTAAGCCCTTTTTCTTTGGGATTAACATAGCCCCAATCTGCTAACAAACATTTTATTTGAGAATATTTTTCACAATCATTTATATTATCTATGCTATCTTCTATCAAGATACACTTATCAATATTGTTTAAATTAAGATAATTATAAATAAAATCAGCTTTATTTTTATATTCTTTTAAATCTTCATTAGCAAAAAGTCTGATATTCTCAATAATATATTCCTTTAATTTATTTTGGACAGGAAGCTTCTTTTTATTGGTTAAAATGATAAAATCATAATTTTTATCCTGAGATAAATTTATGATTTCATAAAAAAAATCAAAAGGTGTATCTAAAACATTCCAAAAGTTATAATCTTCTTTTACCAAATTTTCTCTTGCTAAAACATATTTTTCATCAAAAATTTTAATATTAGTATCAATTCCATGAACTAATAAGTTATTATATAAATTTGCAAAATTAGCTGAATCAATATTTTTTTCGATAAGAGTTAAAATTATATAAAACTGCCAAGAATGAGTAATTAAATATCGATATTTTTTAAATTTTTGATAATGTTCTTCATCTATTTTATCCTTAATTGGAATACCATAAAACGCATATCTAGCCAATAAATATGCTTCTTTTATACTATCAAATAAAACACCATCAAAATCTAAAAATACCGTTTTCATTATACCTCGTTATTTTGTAAAATCTCATATCTATTAATATAGTATATTCTATGAAAGAACATTATAATATAAGTAGAAGAAACTAAAATAGCAACACTATGTATTGTAATATTATCTAATAAATACAAAATAATCAAGCTAAATAAATTAAAAAGACCGCCTAAAATGTAGCAATTATTCGTTTCTTTAACATAACCAAATGCTCCAAGTAACGGAAAACCAAACAAATCTACAAATAAGAAAAATCCTAAGGATAAGGCAAAAATTCTTAGTATATTTACTGCGGGTAACATTTTTTCTGTAAAGAACAAAATTATTAATATTTTAGATGCAATTATTAAAAACAAGCTGAAGCCTATTGCCAATAAAATTAGATATTTTAAAATCCTTTTAAAAAAGATGATATCTTTATTTTTAGACATATAAGGGAATAAAGCTCCTATGAATGTACTATACAAAGCAAAAATTGCCCAAAATATTTTATCAGCTGATGTATAATAAGCTACTGCCGTCGTTGAAACAGTAAGACCAAGTACGAAAGCATTTGTTTGCCGATATAGTGCGATTGCAACTTTAGTCAAGAAAAATTGACTGCTATATTTAAGGGTATTAACTATTTCATCTTTTTTGGGAATAAAAATTTTTATTTTAAATACTCTTTTTATAAAAATCAAACTTATTATTCCTGCAACCAATGCGCCAGAAGAATTAAATAGCGGCACTAAATAATAATCACTATTTGTTTTTATAAAAGTAAATATTAATAATAATCCAATAGTTTTAGTAATTATGTTAAGTACAGTAATAAATTTCATCCGCTCCATTCCTTGATAGAACCAAGTAAAGATAAATACGTTACCAATTACTGATAAAAATGTAAAATAATAAACTATTGCATCTGCCCTAAATTTTGGAACAAATATTATTAAAACAGATAAAATAATAAAACTAATTATTAGAAATATTGATTGTACACACAATATTGAGTTAAAAATAAGGTTGATTTTTTCTTTATCATCTCTATTTATTGCGATACTTCTTACTCCGGAAAAATCAAATCCAAACATTGCCAGTCTGAAGAAATAATCAATAAATACTTGTGCAAAAAATACCAGACCTAATTTATCTACATCCAAAACCCTTGATAAATAAGGTAGAGTTATGAATGGTAATACATAATTCAAAACTTGAATTACTGCAAGAGCAATTGTATTTACAAATAGGTTCTTTTTATCACTATTCACCATCTTGATATAAATCCTTAAATACCCCTTTTAAACCTACAGGATTAACACAAATTATCTCTGTTTCCGGATAATAAGTTTGTGCAAAATTTTTTAATTCCTTCCAAACTTTAATTAAATTTTTATTTGGTTTAATTATAGGTTTTTTCTCATCAAAATATCCACTCGAACAATCACAACCAACTAAATAAATTCGTTTAGGATTTGTGAATAGCGCAAACTGCATTGCAGCAAAAATAACAGAACCTCCTTCCACAATCCATGTTTTATCAATTTCGGTGTTAAAATTAACATTATAAGGTGGGTATTTAGATTTTAAATAATATTTTTTTGCGTTTAATTCTAAAATTTTACTTTCGGGCATAATTGATATTATATTTAATTCTGGGAATAGGTATGCCTTTTCTAAAAAGACTCCCAAAAAAATTTGTAAATTTTTGTTTTTATAGTTATTTAAAGTGTCTAAATAAGATTTCGTAACCATATAATCAGATGCAAAAAAGTAATCTAGATTTATTGTGTCACATAAACAAGACTTGTTTACACCAATATTAATAACGTTAGGAATTATTTTATACTTATTTAATGAAGGTCCAGTTGCAAAAATCGCAATCTCTTTACCAAAATATTTATTTTTATAACCTTTAAACGTTTTGTTATGAACTTCTTTTACGATATTAATTTGTTCCATTAATTTATCATGAGATTCTATAGTTCTAAAAAAATATCTTATTGGTGATGTTAAATTAAAATACACTTTTAAAAATAAAAATCTGATAATTTTTTTTAATATAGAATGTTTATTCAAAAATATACTTAATCGACTAATTCGAGTCATTTTTTTTAATTCCTTTCCTTGCAATATTTATTATAAATACGTTAGTTAAACCATATAAAAACCATAAATATATATTGTTAATGTTTATCGAATAAATAGACAAACCAATAATCGTAATATAAGAATTTCTTATTCCTTCCATAAAAATATAATCAATGTTATTTTGATATTTTTTTATTTTAAGTATATTATTAATTATTTTTGTACTTGATATAACAAAAAGGAAGTATAATAAAGCACCTACAATTCCGGTATCAGACAATAACATAGTTAAGATGGAAGCATTAATTTGAATATACCCTCTTCTATTATAACTATCTGCAACCCTAAAATTAGTTTCTTTCGTTAAAGTTAAATTAGAATTATTAACTGCCTTGTACAAGTTGTACTCGGTATTTTTATATCCAATTCCAGTTATTGGATGTTCTTGCCAAACTTTTAAACGTAAATAATAACTTAAAATTCTATTTGCTAAAGACCCTTCACTTATTACAAACATATCCCAATTCGTAAGGGTTTTTGATACAACAACAATCCTATTTAAAAAAGTTTGTGAAATATCTACTTGTGATATTTGAATCAAACTCATAGATAATATACTCAAAGATAGTAACAAAATAGTCAAGAAAATGACAATATTTTTCTTTATAAAATCATGAATTACTTTGTAAAAGTGAATAAATGTTATAATACCAAATATGGGAAGCCAAATTGGGGACTGAATAAATATTATAGTTAATATTAATACAGGTAAGTAAGTCTTTTTTATAAAAATATTCAAATATTTATTCTTGAATATTTTATATTTTGAAAATATCAACTTATATAACATTGATAAATTGACGCATATGAATCCTCCCATTGCAGAAGGTTCTTCAAATACTGATAATACACGCAATGTAACTATTTCTTCTCTTCTATTATTAATAATGTTTTGAATGTAATTTAAAATATCTAATCCTAAAACATTAAATAAATAAACTAATAAGCCATAAATACATATAATGTAAATTCCTAAAAATAAAAATTTAATTAAAAATCTCAACGAAAAAAATTTGGTAAAAATTAAACTTGGAAATATATACCAAGCGAAATTATTATAAAAAAATAATAATAATGTCGCATATAAAAAATGAGAAATATAATACCGTCCTAATATAACAGATAAAATTCCTACAAAAAATACCCATAATATAAAAAACAATAGTATTTTAAAATGTGTATATCGAGAAAGTCTACATAGAGTGGATATTAAATCTTTTGGCAATAAAAAGAGCAATAAACACAATGGAAATGCTATTACGATATCATATACAGGTATATTTGTGTTTGGTAAATAAAAAGAAGGTAAAAATAAAAATAACATTGAAAATAAAATAAATATTTTTATATTATAAAAAAATCTAAAATTATCCATTGATAAATCTCTTTTGGTTTTTATTATATACTAACAACTGAATAAGTATTTTGAAATATTTATATACAAAATTTGAACCTAATACAAATGTCTTGACAAATTCGTTAAAACATTTCTTTTTATCAGATTTCCTTCCTAACATTCTTTGAAAATGAATTAACAATATTCTCACATCCTTTTGAAAATTTATATCCTCATTTATAAAACTCAAACATTTATCCAGTTGTTCCGATTTTTCGCAGAAAATATTATATTCGTAGTTTTGTCTGTAAGTGTTATATAAATCAAAATAAGCAGGGCTTAACCAAGCACACTTTGATATAAAATATTTCCTAAAAAACATTCCAGAATCTTGATATTCAAGGAATATAAAATTATTAATTAGACATTTTCTAGATTGTTCAATTATTTTTGCATTTATATCTCCTGCATGTTCTATAATTATACCATCAAAATTATTAGAAAAACATTCTTTTGCTATATACTGTTCTGCTGCAAATTGGAGATAAGACTCTTCCAAGTATATATATGGATTAAATTTATCTTTATTTTCGGCTAATTTATAGTAATTAGAAAAATCAGGTTCATTAACTAAAGAAACCGCAAAATATTTTTCAAGATCCGTTTTTAATCCAAAAAACCACCAGTCAGAAACATGAAAAGCTAAATTTATGGTTTTAATTCGATCTTCTTCAATATAATCGTTAAATAAAAATCTTGAACAAACCGCTGAAGTTAAAATTTTCCTTTCAAAAAGTTTATATTCATCAATACGTTTTTGGTACTTATCGAAAAAATTTAAAAAAGTATTATTTGTAAAAATAATATCAGAGCGTATTTTCATTGCATATTTTTTTGTGGCTCTTTTTAGTCCTTCTTGTGTAGAATACAATTGTCTATTTAAATTATTTAATTTAACTTTTGTTTCTGTTTTATAGTAATACCCAAAGCCGGGATCTTTATTTAAAACTAAAATATTATAAAGGCCATTTAAATCTCTAACATCAGCCCCTTCCCAAGTTGATAAAATTACTTCTGCATCCGGAAGATATTTTTTAATACTTTTTAAACATTTTACTGTTTCTTTTTTATCTATAGCACCTTGAACTACTATTGATATATCTTCTGATTTTAT
>CALVAZ010000041.1 GCA_944325675.1 Candidatus Gastranaerophilales bacterium | reverse complement strand
AAGATTTGTGGGTAAGCCTTTTGAAAGCAGTGTTTTTCGGCGGAACAATTGCGCTTATAAGCTGCTCTTGCGGATATTTTGCCTCAGGCGGAGCAAAGGGCGTCGGGCTTGCCACAACAAAAGCCGTTGTATGGTCATTTGTTTCAATAGTAATTTGGGACATGATATTTGCGATAGCTTTTTTCTTTTAATGTTGTAAAATAGAAAGTACAGTCATGAGTATTGAAGTAAAAAATTTAGTTAAAAAATTCGGGGATAAAACAGTCATTGACAATGTTTCTTTCAAAGTCAACGACAAAGAGACCCTTGCTATTGTAGGTTTTAGCGGCTCAGGTAAGAGTACGATATTGAAGCTGATATGCGGTTTATTGGAAAAAGACAGCGGTGAAATCATTACTTCAAAAGGCGATATTGCAATGGTATTCCAATACTCAGCACTTTTTGATTCATTGGATGTTGCGGACAATATATCTTTTGCACTCCGTGAACGCAGGGATTTGAGGAAAAAATATTCAGAGGCTCAAATTAAAGAAATTGTCGCACAAAAACTTGAGCTGGTGGGTTTAAAAGGTATAGAAAAACTTTACCCGTCAGAGCTTTCCGGCGGTATGCAAAAACGTGTAAGCTTCGCCCGAGCGATAGTCACCGAGCCAAATTCTATTTTATATGATGAACCGACATCAGGCTTGGATCCTATATCTTCTACTCTTATTGAAGATTATATTGTAAGATTAAAAGAAGAAACATGCGCGGCATCAATAGTTGTTACGCACCAAATGTCAACAATTACAAGAACGGCAGACAGAGTTATAATGCTTTATAACGGAAAAATTGTTTTTGAAGGAACACCGGATGAAATGCTGAAACAGGATAACGAATACACCAAACAATTTGTTACGGCATCTTTGGAAGGTCCTATGAAAATGATGGAAGGGAAAAATGATGAGTAATTTTAAAGAAAATTTATTTAACAAGGATGTAATGTCTTTGGATACATACATAATGTTCAAACTAAAAGAAGAAACCGCAAGACTAACACCTGAATTAAAAGCCAGAAACAGGGCGCCAATCTCGCTTTCAATGGGTGCGCCTACTGCAAACCCTCCAAAGGAGCTTATTGAAAGATTAAAAGAAATCTTAGATGAGGACGGTATCCATACCTACTCAACACCAAAGGGTGAAGAATATTTCAGAAAGGCAATTGCATTGAGAATGAAAAATCGATTCGGTGTAGATATGGACCCTAATAAAGAAATTTTTTCACTTGTAGGCTCAAAAGAAGGTATATCAAATCTTTTCAGGTTTTTAATTACTCAAAAAGATACCAACAAAGATATCATAATGGTTCCGGATCCATGTTACGCATCATACCTGCAATTTATCCAATGTGCGGGCGGCATGGCATACCATATTCCTTTAACACAAGAAAACCACTATATGCCAAATCTTGACGAAGTTTATGAAAACTTCCTAAAAGAGGGCTGCAATCCGGATAATTTAAAGGCCTTAGTTATAAATTATCCTAACAACCCTCTTGGTGCAAGTGCAACAAGAGAATATGTTCAATCAGCGATAGATTTTTGTAAAAAGCACAAAATACTTTTGATTTCTGATTTAGCATACGCAGATTTGTATTTTAGTGATGAAGAAAAACCCTTCAGTGTATTTGAACTTGACGGGGCAAAGGATATTGCCGTTGAATTTCACAGTTTTTCAAAACCCTATGCAGTTACAGGCTGGCGTTTAGGCTGGATTTGCGGAAACGAATTTGTTGTTCAGCGCTTTGGTAAAGGCAAATCTACAATTGATAACGGAATATTTAAAGCACTTCAAAAAGCTTGCGGTGAGCTTTTGAATTCAAAGGCCGGCGACGAGTACATTGAGCAGGGTAATCTCGGATACAAACGCAAACAAGCTATTATGGTAAGGGGCTTTAAAGAACTTGGTTGGCCTATTGATGAAAAAACAGTTCCGCATACAACGTTTTATCTGTGGCTGCCAATACCGAGAAAATACAAAACTTCATTTGAGTTTTGTGAGGATTTATTGAAAAAATCCGGCGTTGTCGTGGTTCCGGGAACGGCTTTTGGTGATTGCGGTGAAGGATTTTTCAGATTATCATACGTATGCTCTGACGAGGAGCTGCAAGAGGTTATCGACCGTATGAAAGCTGACGGATTTTATTATTAATTATTTGATTGAAGCAATAAAAAAGACCTCTTTCTTAAGAGGTCTTTTTTATTATATTTACCAAAATTAGCTTAAAGCCATCAATGCTTTTACTGAACGTGCATTTTCTCTAACTTCTTCATCAGAGTGCATTTCAACCGTATCAGAAAGAATTTTCAAAGCTTCGTCTTTATTATCAAGAGCAAGAAGTTCGTTGATTGTACTCATAGCAACAACTGTTGACATATCGTTGATGCCTTTTCCTTTATTAGTAATTGTTACGGCAAGTGAATCGTGCATGTTTTTTCTAACTAAAGCACGAGCCGTAAGTTC
Organism: Candidatus Gastranaerophilales bacterium; assembly: GCA_944325675.1. Classification (GTDB taxonomy): domain Bacteria; phylum Cyanobacteriota; class Vampirovibrionia; order Gastranaerophilales; family Gastranaerophilaceae; genus SIG32. The sequence goes on along the minus strand of CALVAZ010000041.1, from coordinate 1,196 downwards.
TCTGATTTCATCATCAGAAGAATTGGTGCCCATTTGTTCCAAAACTCTTATAGAATCAGCATCTTCGTGCAAGCATAAAGCTTCAATAATATTTCTTATTTTTCTGTTTTTGTTATCTTTCATCTTATCTCCTCCTCTATGCTGCAACGTTTAATCCTGATAAATCTTTCCACATAGCTTCAAGTGATGCAACATCTTGCTTTCTTAGTTTTTGAACACTGTAATTGTCTGCAATGGATGCAAAACTTGATTTAATAGCTCTGCCGGCACCTGCAAAATCAATAGAAATTTCCATGCTGCCGATTTCGTTAATTTTATTTACTGCAGAAGAAAAACCTTCTTTCATTCTGTTACCAAATGCAACGACTGATTCAATTCCTTTACGGAAAGTAGGGAATGCATCACCGATAGAACCAACAAAAGCACTTAGTTTCAATTTATCCTTCATAGAAGCTTTTGGAGCTTTTGTTTCAAATACGTCAGCTGTCAATACGTTGCCTTTGAAAGTAGACGCAGCAAACGGATTTGATGAATGATTCACTGTCTTCCCGATTTGTATTGGGGTGTTTAGAACCTGACCAATCTTTGCAATTATAGCCATAAATGTATACCTCTCTCTTCACTATTCACATACTAAGGATAACATAGTAGCAAAATATGAAATCCACCTTTTGATGTATTATTTGAAATAATAATGTAAACTTTAATTAAAATTTGTGATAAAATTTGAGTATGGGATATGAGAATTTAAAAGAATTAATAGACGTAATACGAAAACTCAGAGCGCCGGACGGCTGTCAGTGGGACAGAGAACAAACTCACAAAACCCTTAGACCAAATATGCTTGAGGAGGCCTACGAGGCAGTTGATGCAATAGATGACAATGATATGGTGCATCTTAAAGAAGAACTGGGCGATGTGCTTTTGCAAGTAGTGCTTCACTCTCAAATTGCAGAAGAAGAAGGCGCCTTCAATATTGATGATGTTGCTAGAGGGATTAAAGATAAATTAATTCACCGCCATCCGCATGTTTTCGGTAACGTGAAAATCAAATCAACCGCGGATATAGTTGACAATTGGGACAAATTAAAAGCAGAAGAAAAGACCCACCGTAAATCGGCTATGGATGGAATTTCCAAAGCACAATCCGCGCTTATGAGTGCACAAAAAATAAGTAAAAAAGCTGTCAAAACAGG
>CALVAZ010000040.1 GCA_944325675.1 Candidatus Gastranaerophilales bacterium | reverse complement strand
ACTCTTAAAGGTTCTTTTCTTACTTTGTTAGCATTTCTTGCAATACCGATTGCACCTTCAGCAGCTGCAAAAGATTCATGACCTGCCAAGAAGCAGAAGCATTTAGTATCTTCTCTCAAAAGCATAGCTGCCAAATTACCATGACCGATACCGACTTTTCTGCTGTCACCAACAGAACCAGGGACTGCAAATGCTTGCAACCCTAAACCAATAGCTTCAGCCGCATCAGCTGCATTTTTAATACCTTTTTTAATTGCAATGGCACAACCCAAAGTATATGCCCAAGATGCGTTATCAAATGCAATAGGTTGAATACCTTTTACAATTGCATCAACATCAATTCCTTTTGATAAGCATAAATCACGAGCTTCTTCCAAAGATTTGAAACCATATTCAGGTAAAACTTTCTTTAAGGTAGCCTCGCGTCTGTCTTGTCCTTCAAATTTTACTGTCATATATTTTTTCCTTATATTAATTCTAACTTCTACTACATTATTCTTCACGAGGATCGATGTATTTTACGGCATCAGCAAATCTGCCGTAAGTACCGATATTCTTTTCGTAAGCTTCTTTTGGATCGACACCTTTTTTGATAGCGTCCATAACTTTGCCGAGGTTAACAAACTGATAACCGATAACTTCGTTATTTTTATCCAAACCAAGTTTCAAAATATAACCTTCAGTCAATGAAAGATATCTAACACCCTTTTGTTTAGTAGAGTGGATAGTACCAACCATTGAGCAAAGCCCTTTACCTAAATCTTCAAGTCCTGCACCAACAGGAAGACCGTTTTCAGAAAATGCTGATTGAGTTCTTCCATATACTATCTGCAAGAATAACTCTCTCATTGCAACGTTAATAGCGTCACAAACAAGGTCGGTATTTAGTGCTTCTAAAATAGTTTTACCAGGTAAAATTTCTCCTGCCATTGCAGCTGAGTGAGTCATACCTGAACAACCAATTGTTTCAACAAGAGCTTCTTGAATAACACCTTCTTTAACATTAAGTGTTAACTTACAAGTACCTTGTTGCGGTGCGCAGCAGCCACATCCGTGTGTAAGACCTGAAATGTCTTTAATTTCTTTACATTTTGTCCATTCACCTTCTTGAGGTATTGGAGCCGGTACGCCTTTAACTCCGCGGCATACACAGCATTGATTTTCAATTTCGTGTGTAATTTCTATTTTGCCCATTTGGCCTCCTTTTTAGTCTACCATCCATTCCTAATTAGATTATACTATAAACAAAAAGCTTTTAATATTTTTTTAGTATAATGTTGGTGTGAATATTTTAGAACAAATCATAAATGAATTTAAATCCATTACTTCCGTAAAGGCAATTGTTCTTGGCGGTTCACGTGCAAGCGGCTATAATGATGAAATTTCAGATTATGACTTATATATTTACATAACTGAACCAATAAATATACAAAAACGACATCAAATAGCTCAAAAATTTGCCGATTCCTTTGAAATAGATAACAATTTTTTTGAAAACGGTGATGAATGGATTTTAAAAACTTCCGGTAACGGTATTGATATAATGTATCGTTCTCCCAAATGGCTGGAAGAACAAGTCCTACATACTTGGGAAAATCATGAAGCTTCTTTAGGCTATTCAACATGTATTATTTATAATATTAAAAATTCAATAATTTTATACGACAGTAACAATTGGTACACGAATATACAAGAAAAAGTAAACGGGAATTATCCTGATGAATTAGCTCAAAACATTATATGTAAGAACCTACCCTTGATATACGGTAAAATGTCAGCCTCATTCACAGACCAAATTCTTCTTGCTGTGAAAAGAAAGGATATTAACAGTATAAACCATAGGATAAGTGCTTTCCTTGCGAGCTATTTTGACGTTATTTTTGCATTAAATAAAGAACTTCATCCGGGAGAAAAACGACTCATAAAGTTTGCAGAGAATAACTGCAAAATATTACCTGCAAATTTTGAGGAGAATATAACAAATTTAATAAATTGCTCAATGAAGGAAAAAGAATGTTACTTAAACAAAATTATCAATGAACTAAAGCAAGTAGTAAACTAAATATATTTAGGATATAATCAAACATAATATAAGGAGGTCTTTATGACAGAAAACACTTTATCATTGTCACAAAATCTTGGAATTACAACTAAATTTACAGGAATAGATTTTGGGAAATACGAATCAAAAGTTTCAGATTTTGTAAGTGAATTTGCATCACGAGCAAACAAAAAAGGTCAATTTTTAAACTGGGTAAACTTACCGCAAGAACAAATCAAAAGGGTTGATGAAATTTATGCACTTGCTGAAAGTCTAAAAAAACAAACAGGTGCAGAAAAATTAAGCGTTCTTGGTATAGGCGGTTCAAAACACACTGTTGAACACATGCTAAGCATCAACGGCTTGAATGTAAATCAAGACAAAATTCTTTTCTACTCAGATGTAGATTCTGCAAGCCTTGAAAGATACTTATACAGATTAGGTGATATAACAAAATCAAATTACCTCATAGCCTCAAAATCAGGTTCAACATTCGAAACTAAAGACGGATTTTTGAGAATACAAACCATGCTTGAAAATGAATACAAAGCAAAAGGACATTCTAATTTTGAAGAACTTGCAAGCAAACACTTTATAGCAGTAACTGACGGAAATGCCGAAAAAAGTGAACTTAGAAGGACTTCTAATGAAAAAGGCTGGTTAGGTGATTTATATATCCATGATGACGTCGGCGGAAGATTCTCTGCATTTGATGATCACGCCCTATTCACACTTGCATATGCAGGTATGGCAAAATCAGACATGATTCAAATGCTTGAAGCTGCACAAAATATTTCAACAAGAGCATTAACTGATGATTTAAGTAAAAATGATGCTTTAAAAGAGGGGATTTTCTGGGCAGATGCTGTATTAAACGGTATCAAAACATCAGTTCATCAATATATGGGCTCCATTTTTGAAAATACTGTTTATTGGCATGCCCAAATGCAAAATGAATCTGTAAAAGATACATTAAAACAAGTAGCCAAAGTACCTGATGCAATGCACCACAGTGCAGAAGCACACTTCAATCCAGCGAATAAATTTGCTTTTGCGCTCACCACACCAAAAGATATGGGTGTATGCAGAGAAAATGCAGAAAGCTATATTGAAGCTCTTGAAAAATCATATGAAAGTATGGGTGCATTCTTCAACGAATCTGTTGCAACAAAAGGAATGGGATTAACTCCTGAAGCAGCAGGTGCAATGACACAATTAAGAGCCTATGCAACTGTTTATCAAGAAATTGTTACTAAAATTATGCAAAGAAAACAATTCCCTGAAGTTCTTGATAGCGTTCTTCAACCGCACGTTGAATATTACAAGAAGAACTTGAAAGGCGGAGTTGTTGTTCCGGGAAGAATTTCTGAATAATTTTCACAAATAATTGTTAAGTTATTTAAAAAGCGGATGAAAAATCCGCTTTTTAGTAGCAAATTTATTTTTCAGGAGATTTATAACGTACATGAAAATATTACCTATATCACAATATCAAAATTCGAAATCACAAAAAACACAAGCTAGCAAACCGATTATAGCAAATTCATATTCCGGTAATAGTTATAATAAATCTGTTTATGCACCAAGAAATTTATCAATAGCTTTTAATGGTTATTTTGGTGACAGACAGCCTGTGGCAAAGCTTTATAGACTGACCGGAGGTGAACAAACTCCAGAACATGACAATTGGACAGATGAACACATATATGAAAAAGGCTATAAAAAATGGGTAAACGCACTGCCAAATGAAACGTTAAAAAGGACACCAACAGAAATAATTGATTCAATCATGACTCTAACAGGGCAGACTCAATTTCCTAAATACGTCTCAACACCTAATATAGGCGGAGATACTTGGGGTAGACGTGCAAATTATATTGAAATAAATCCAAGACTAATCGCTAAATATGATAACGGCGTAGTATCTGATGGTTTGCTAAATACAATGAAACTACTGACATTGATACCACCATCATCAGAGAACTTTGCGAATTGTATAATACTTTCACAACTTTACCCATCATTTTACGGAGACGGTACGACTCATGACGAAACATTGTATCATATAAATTTACACAACGGTATAAGCAAAAATCTCACTGCGAGAGGCTTGGATTATAAAATGGGTGATGATGAACAAGTCAAAGCATTCAATGATTTAGCGCATCTTATGGGATTTAAAACAGGCATAAGAATGCCTATTTCAGAAGGACAGCTAAAAGTTAGAGGGCGTAATTTTTCATGGCAAAGAGATGAGCAGGCTTATATAGATTCATGCGCTTGGGCAATAGAGCTTGGGTTTGATGCAATATACTTTGACAGTGCGAAACATGTCGTTGATATGAATGGTTATTGCGGAATCGGTCAAGTTCCCAACGCAGGTCAAATGGCCTACATTTTGAATAAAATAAAAGAACAAACAGGGAGAACCGACCTTTCCTTTATCGGAGAAAAATGCGGGGATAATCCTGCGTTCAAAACCATGGGATTTACAGCTGGAACCGAGTGGGGGAATCCTGACGATATAGAGTATATAAAATATGAATGCCGAAAACAAATTGGCTCCGAAACATACGCAGCCGGACCAGACGTTTCTAATGACAATGATTATGGCACAAAAAGTTTCGAAACACGGCTAAAAAGAATACATTCATGCCTTTTCGGGTATGATAATCCGAAAGACAAACTGCCTTCGTTCATGCAAATAAACGATATACTTCCGTTATCACCTTATATTAACACCCACAAAGTTATGGAGCAAACCGTACAAATGAACGGCTCTAATGCATGGACTGAATGTGAAAGGCATTTAGACGGGGTTTTTAGACTTGATGAAAATGCAAGAAATTATACAGAAAATGCTTATCGAATATTCGGTGATGCATTATATGATTAAAAATTAAAAAATAAAACCACCTTAGTAAACAAAAACACCTCGAAAATTCAAGGTGTTTTTAAAAATCTGGGGCGGAAGGATTCGAACCTCCGGATGGCTGGACCAAAACCAGCTGCCTTACCACTTGGCGACGCCCCAATATCGGCTACATTTTCTATTTTACGCACTGAAATTTAGTTGTCAATATTATAAAACAGTTTTGAAAGGACTTTTTTCGTTTGCAAAAATCACCTCAACATGATTTTTCAAAAGATTTTCAAAAACTTTTAATACAGGAATCTCACTTTCAAAATGTCCCACATCAAATAAAACAATAGGGCTTTCAACTGCCGTATGGAATTTTACATCACCTGTAACCAAGGCATCGGCTCCGTTGTCAAACGCCTCTTGGATGAATTCAGACCCGCTTCCCGCGCAAAATGCTATTTTTTTAATTTCGGTAATATTTTTATTATTAACAACACGGAGATTGTCCGAGATTTTACGTAATTTTTTAGCAAAATCATCTACGGGAATTTTATACTCAATCATCCTTAAAAAATCACCTACAACAAGCCCTTTTGGCAGCTCAAGATTTTCTATCAAAGTGTCGGTTGTTCCACCTGATGCTCTGTCTAAATTAGTATGGGCACAATAAATATTGATATCCTTGTAATTTATTGGCACATAAAATAACGGATGATGCGAAATTATCATATCACAGCTTTCTTTTACGGCTTGTTCTACGATATTATCCGTAACAGTAAGACAAAGCATAACTTTACTAATATCATTAAGTCCAGCCAAATCCACAATTCGACCTGAACAATCCCAATCCTCAGCAAATTCCGGAGGTGCAAAGCTCTCTATTATCTTTATTATTTCGTTCTTGTCCATAAACCACCTCAAAAATTTCCTTGGCAATTGAATATTTGTCTGATCTTTCAAGCTTTTTAACAATTCCCGTTTGATTAAATATCGTAACTTCATTATAATCACTTGAAAAGCCGATGTCAGACCTTGATATATCATTAGCTATCAAATAATCACAACCTTTTTTCAAAATCTTTTCTTCCGCATTTTGGAGCAAATTTTCACTTTCCGCACAAAAACCGACAACTATTTGAGTTGTTTTTTTAGACGAAATTTCTTTTAAGATATCAGGATTTTTAATTAATTTTATAGAAATCTCATCGTCGGCAGTTTTCTTCATTTTTTGTTCTGAAATATTTTTAACCCTATAATCAGCAACCGCAGCGGCCATAATCACACAATCGGCACTTTCAAATTCTGCATTAACTGCATTTTGCATATCAAGCGCAGATTTAACCCTGACAACTTTGTAATTACGTTTGACATCAACCGAAGAAATCAAAACAACATCAGCACCCTGTTCAAATGCACAATCAGCAAGTGCTATGCCCATTTTGCCGGAAGAATAATTTGAAATATATCTTACAGGATCAATATCTTCAATAGTTCCGCCTGCCGTAATAACTATTTTTTTACCTGCCAATTTTTTTTTTGAATTTAGAACTTCCACAGTTTTGTCAAAAATCTTATCCAAACCGCAAAGTCTTCCGACACCTTCAGTTCCGCAAGCCAAAAAACCTGTTTCCGGTTCAATAATTTCAAAACCGTATTTCCTTAATTTTTCAATATTTTCTTGAACGGCTGCATTTTGCCACATATTACAATTCATCGCGGGAGCTATCAAAACAGGCTTTTTAAAAGCACAAACAACAGACGTCAAAAGATTGTCACAAATCCCGTTTGCAATTTTGCCAATAGTGTTTGCAGTAGCGGGTGCTATCACCATAATATCAGCTTCATCCGCGTATGAAATATGCTCAGGTTTGTAATCAGGAATATCAAATTCATCAATCCCGACTTCATTTTGGCTTAAATTTTGCAAAGTTAACTTTGTCACAAAATTCAGCGCATTTGGAGTACAAATTACTCTGACATTTGAATTTTGTCGCTTGTACATTCTTATAAGCTCACAAATCTTATAAGCAGCAATGCCGCCTGTTATTCCTATCAAAACTGTCTTCCCGCTAAGCATCATGACGCTCCTTATTGATTACATTTTCCAAAGATTTAATAGCCGTCTCCAAATCATCGTTAATTATTTTATAATCAAAATTTTCTGCTCTTTCAAGCTCAATTCTGGCCTCACTAAGACGTTTTTGAATAGTTTGCTCATCTTCTGTGTGCCTGCCGCGCAAGCGATTTTCCAACGCCTCATAAGACGGAGGACACATAAAAATCAACACAGCTTCAGGCATTCTGCTTTTAACTTGCAAAGCCCCTTGAGTATCAATTTCAAGGATTATGTCTTTACCTTCTTCAAGACATTTGTTAATATATTTTTTCTTTGTACCGTAAAAATTACCGGCAAATTCAGCCCACTCTAAAAATTTATCATTATCAATGCAATTTTTGAATTCATCTTTTGATAAGAAAAAATAATTTACCCCATCAACCTCACCCGGGCGAGGTTTTCTGGTTGTACAAGAAATAGACAGCATAAATTCAGGATTGCGTTTTAAAAATCCTTTCAAAACAGTGCCCTTTCCAACACCTGAAGAACCTGATATAACATACAATTTCTTGTTCATTAAAAATATTATACAATGAAAAATCTTGTTGTATATATTTAAAGTAAAATTGTGAAATAATTATAAATAAAAAAGCGGTCTTGAATGACCGCTTTCTCAGTTTAATTAAGCTTTTTTAGCATCCTTTTTATACTCATCAATAGCCAGAATTGTACAAATAATCAAACAAATTATACCGGAGACCAGCCAGAAATATATTGCGCCATCCCAATTCTGCTGACCGTTTGAGCCGAGTTTATCAACAAGAAAACCTGTTCCCGTAGCAGATAAAAATGCGCCGATGTAACCAAAGGTTCCGGTGAATCCTGATGCTGCAGATGCAACTTTTTTAGAACTGCTTTCGACCGCACAAAGCCCGCCAATCATCATTTGAGGACCGTATGTAAATGCACCTAAAAGCCCTATAATTACGTAATTTAAAGAATTAATTGTATTGAACTTAAGAGCTAAAATTGCAAAGATAACACCAACTAAATATATCAAATTAACAGGTGCTCTTTTACCTTTGAACAATTTATCAGAAATCAATCCTGCGCAAACCGTCCCGCAAATACCTACCAACGGTAAGGAAGCTATCATATTTGTAGCATCTTCAAGTTTTATATCCTTTGCGTTTTTAAGATACATAATCATCCAATCTTCTGCACCAAATCTGATTATGTAGACAAATACATACGCAATTGCCAAAAGCCAGATAGTTTTGTTACACAAAACATATTTCTTAAAAATTTGTACATATGACATACCGTCTTCAGCCTGCTTATCATCAGAGGATTTAACCTTAACCGGCTCGTTTCTGTATTCTTCAACATCCGGCAAACCAAGAGATTGAGGTCTGTCACGCAGTCTTTCAAAAAGCCATAAAGCCGTAATTATTGCAAGTACTCCGGGGACAAAAAAGGCAGCTCTCCAACCAAAATGCGCAGCAATATGTCCTGCAATTATGAAACTTAAAAAAGTTCCCATTTGGTGAGAACATGACCAAAGTGACCACTTAGTACCACGCTCAGAATTAGAATACCAATATGTTAAACTTTTTGCGACAGCAGGAAAACCTGCAGATTGAAACCATCCACTAACACCCCATAAAAATGCAAGAACCCACAAAAGCACAGTAGCTGTCATCTGAGGACTAAGTCCCAAAAATCCTACTGCACTCGGTGCCAATGCAAATAAAATATTTGCAATAGCCGTCATCAAAAGCGCGGTCGGAAAGAATTTTCTAACATCTGACCCATCAGCCAAAACACCGTTCACAAACTTACCTATACCATAAGTTAAATAAAGTGAACTGCCTAATAAGCCAAGCTCCGTTGCAGAATAACCAAATTCGTCCATAATGCCCGGCAGAGCAACCGCAATATTTTTCTTACACAAGTAAAATACCGTGTATCCAATAAAACAAGCATAAAAAATCCTCAAGCGCCAATGAGAATACATTGACTTAACTTTTTCCTCATCCGCAATAGTCGGTACAGCAGGAGGTTCTTTAAAAAATCCGTTCAATCCCATAACTACTTATTCCTTATTATCTGTATATTTCTTGTCTCTGTGAGTTCCTGACGTGCATTTTTAATAATCTCACGTTTTTCATCATCAATACTGTGGCCACAAACCAAACGGTCTATAAAACCTGTGTTCAACTTGACAGCCTTTTCAAATGCCCCAAGTTCGTCTAAAACTTCCTTAATCTCAGACAAATCATAACCAAAAGTTTGCTTTGAATTATATGTCAATATATCGCCGGATTGAGAAGTTATAGGCTGCCCGCCTTGTTCAAAATACAATTTGAAAACAGACTTCAAATCCTGCAATTCTGACTGCAAAGTATTAACTGTCTGCTGAATTCTCAAAAATCTTTCAAATAAATATTCAACGTTATCAAGCTGTTTAACTTCCCAATCATACTTTTGCAAATACAATTTCTTCAATTTAGGATATGCCAAAGCAAGCCCCATAGTATCAGCCATAGCTCTGTGGTGATTTGTAAGGTCAACATTAAATTTATCTGTCAAAGCCTCAAGACCATGGGATTCAAGCTCCGGATAAACTTCTTTAAACATCTGTTGTGTATCAATTCTGGGATTTTCAATACCTTTGCCAAATACACGCATACTCGCTTCATTTAAAAACATATAATCAAAAATTGCATTATGCGCAACTATCGGATAATCACCAATAAATTCAAGAATTTTCGGCATAACATCTTCCTCACAAGGCGCATCTTCAACCATTTCTTGAGTAATTCCATGAATTGCAATGCTTGATTTTCTGATATGCTGTTGAGGATTTATAAGTGTCTGAAATTCATCTTTTATTTTGCCGTTTTCAAGCCTAACAGCGGCGAATTCAACCATCTTCTCCTTAGTATAATCCAGCCCGGTCGTTTCGGTATCCAGAACAATTTCTATTATTTTTTTTCTTGTCATTGTGTTATCCTATCGAAATCTATTAAGATAATAGCACAAAAAAAAAATCTATGGTAAAATAGCGCATGTAAAAAGAAGAAGGAGATGTCATGTCAAACGCAATAGAAATAAATGATTCATCATTTGAACAGGAAGTATTGAATTCCGGAAAACCGGTAGTAGTAGACTTTTGGGCACCATGGTGCGGACCTTGCAGAAAACTTGGTCCTATATTGGATGAAGTTGCTATGGAATTGGGAGACAAAGTTAAGGTTGTAAAAGTTAACACTGATGAAAACCTTAAAACAGCACAAGATTATGCAATTAGCGGTTTACCAAGTCTTTTGGTATTTAAAGAAGGCAAAGCAGTTGAAAGACTCGTAGGTTTAATGCCAAAGTCAACGATTCTTTCAAATATTGAAAAACATTTATAAACTCATTAACAAAGTTTATTTTTTAAAAGACTACGAAAGTAGTCTTTTATTGTTACAATAAGTAACAAAACCTCGTTTTCCCTAAAGTTTAAGTACCTTTTAACCGTCATTTAATACAAAGGAAAGGGTACACATGGTTCTTAAAATTACAGATTTAAGAAAACAATACGGTGTTTTTCAGTCATTCGAAACCGAAGCGGAAGCTTTGGCGTACGAAGAAGAACGCCAACAAAATCTGGAAGAACTTATTGCCCAAAAAATATCTGAATTAAAAGCTCTTTATAACTCTAACCCTCAAAAATATGCAAAATTTAAAAATTTCACTGATGAGGAATGGAGAAAATACGCATTAGTTTGTTTAAATGCAAGTTCAGCAACCACCTTGAAATATGCTTTTTGTAACCTTCCTTCAATAGAAAAAGATCCTGAATTGGCGAAATGGGCAAAATTTACATATGTAGAAATTTTGCAGATGGAATCAACAGGTGTCCTTATTCCAAAAGAAATACTTGCTTGGGCACATTCTATGCAAGATAGTGATGTAACTGCTTATGAAATTAATGACGATCCTAATGCAACTGAAACCGCCAATGGTACCGGAGTAAACTCAAGCAATTCCGAATTGTTGGACATGCAGAAAAAAGCCCAAACTTTGAGTAATAAATCTAAAAACACTCAAACAGAAATTAATCAAAACTTCGAAGCTTTTCAAGAAATTGCAAAACAAGCTGAACAAATTAAAAAAGAACAAGAAACCACAAAAAAAGATTCTTTAAAACAGATTGAAGAACTCACAAAAGAATGGGATGAAATATCTGCCAAAATAAAAAAAGGTGATAAACTTTCAGAATCCGAACAAAAACGTTACAAAGAATTAGGATCAATGCTTAATGGTAAAGACGGCGAACTCGTCACAGAAATTCAAGCATCTACTGATGACCTAAAAGAATTAATGAATTCTATGGACGGACTAGATGCAGACATTCAAACCGGTATAGAAATTGGTGACGAAACTATAGAAATCGCTAAGCAACTGTCTAATTTTGAAAAATCTTATGGGTTAAGTACTTTTAAATATAAAGACACCGTCGATATGACAACGGGAGATATTAAAAATGTACTGGTAGACAGTAAAGGAAAAGACCTTGCAAAAGAAGCATTGAATAATGGTAATAATTTAATCGAATTTTCAAATATATTAAGCGACCAATTATTAATGAATCAATATGCTTCTTTATACGATTTTGCAGAAATATTCACACAAACATCAACTGAAACAATCACAAATACAAAAGAAGTACTTGGAGACGATTTCAACAAAACAACTGAAGAATTAAACAAACAAATTGATACATTACCTGACATGACAGATGCAGAAAATGATCGTTACAATCTTGAACAAAACGGTGTTGGTCTAGTTGGCCAATCATTATATTTTACAAAGAAAAGTAGCGGTGAAATTTTCAATTCACTAATGTCTATTATTGAACTTACAAATATACAAAAACAATCAAATAAAGAAAAAGCACAAAGCCAAACGTTAACCGATAAAGTTACAAATGAAATGACTACTAAAAAAGAAGAAGTAGACAAACTAAACGAAAAAAAAGAAAAAGCTGAAGAGAATAAAAAACTAAGCGAAGATGCAGCAATTGATGCACAGAAAAATAACAATTTGGATGAATTAGAAGAAGCTGCTAAAAATGCAGAACAAAATGATGAAGAAGAATTTACAGAACAAGACCAACAAACTCTTGACAGATTAAATAGTGAATTAAAAACAACCGGCAACGAAAGTCAAAGGAAACTATTCCAATCATTGTCAAAAGTTGATGGATTAGACGAAATACTTAAAACAGGCAAAATAGATGGCCTTTCAGCCATAGACTACGGTCAAATCTCACAAGAAGTAGGTCTTGCTTTGATGGAACAAGTTCCACCTATATTCTTCTTGTGGTATATCTTTATGATTGGTTTAATGGCATATACAACCGGTGCAGCAAGCAAAGCAATAGGCGAAGAAAATAACGTTAAATTTGATGAAACCGGTGAACTAAATCAAACAAGCAAATCTTCTATTGGTCAAAATCAACTATCAATTCAGGAAATTACAAATATAGAAGCAATAAATCTTGTTTCCCCAGCTGAGGGTGAAAATAATTCTGCACAAGCAGAAAATAACAATACTGAAGAAACAAACGATACGGTTGAAGATGAAAACACAAACAGTCCAACCTCCGACCAAAATGAAACTGATGTTGCCGAGAATATAAATATAGCTGTTGAAAAAAATCCTGCAGAACAAGATACTAAAACAGTAAGCATTTCTAATGAAGAATCAACTATTGTAAATGAAACAGCAGAAGAACTTTCAAGCACACCAAAAGCTGAAGATGATCAATCAATAATTAAAAATAATTCTCAAACAGATACTACAAATGAAAATTCTAAAACTGAAGGTTCAGACAACGCCGATGATGAAGAAGAAATGTCAACAGATTCTGCTCAGGGAAGCGTTGACGATATGCAGTCAAAAACTGAAGAAGAAAATGATGAATCAATAGAAAATAAAAAAGACACAGAAAAAACAGAAAAAGAACTAGAAAAAGAAATGAAAGTTCTTGAAAAAAACATGAAAAACGATCAAAAAGAACTTGAAAAAATTGCAAAAGAATCACAAAAAATAACTAAAGAAAAAGAACAATTAGCCGCTGAATTTGAAATGCTCAATACCCAAAATGAAGAAATTATTGCACGACAAGAATCTTCGCAACAAAATCAGGCTAACGGTGGAATTTCGCCAATATTAGCCCAAGATGAACAACAAGGAGGCTTGTTAACCAGCGGAGTACAACAAAATACTATGGCTGTTTCAGGAGATGATAACTCCACACTTCAAACAAATCAAGATAGAATCGTAAGTATTTCATCAAGATTTAAAGCTCTTGACGAAAAATTAAACGTTAATCAAACAAAAGTAAGAAACATAGGTTCTACATCAAGAAAACGTTATAATAAATTCGAAAAACTTGCAAAAGCTAAAGAAAAAATCATCAAACAAAATCAAAAAGTGGAACAAGAAAAGCAGGCTAAAGTACAAAAGTCTCTTGCAACAGTTAGCATAATAAACAATGTATTTTCAATAACCCTATCTGCCGGTACAATACTAATCGCAATAGGTTCTGCAATGCCATTTGGTACAGGTGCACCTTTAATAGCTGCCGGCTCTATTATGGTCAAAATAGGTACATATGGTATGGCATCATGCGCCGTGCTAAAATCCACAATATTAATCGCTAATGGCAATTTTGAAGCTGCATTTACAACAATGGCAATGACAGCCGTCCAGATAGCGACTTCTATGATTCCAGGTGTGGGAGCTGCAAGCGGTGCAGTAAGTGCCGCAACCGCAACAACAACTCAAGCAGTTGCAGCCGGTTTAAACATTGTTAGTGCAGCCACTGACACTGTTGCACAATCTCAAACACTGGCAGGAAAAGAGCAAAGTGGCTGGCTTAATACAGTATCACAAGTAGCAGGTGCTGCATCTGTATTGACAAATGTTGCCGGAGGCTTTACAAATGCGAAACAAGTCAAATTGGATAATGCCGGTAATGCAATGAAAGATGCTTCCGGTAAAGTGCTAACAGAAACAACAAAATCCGCATTTTCACAAGCAAATACCTTTGGTAAAACTTTGCAAATAGCACAAGCAGTCGGAAGCACAGCATCAACAACTGCTCAAATAAGTGCTTTAATAAAACAAGCGAATGGAGAAGATCCTGGAAAATTTGAGAACATAATGAATATTATCGGTTCTTCAATTTCTACAGCAGCAGCACTCGGACAAATAGGTATGAAAATTGCAGAAGCCGCATCAAATAGAAAAGAAATTAATAATGACAATAAAAATGAAAATGTCGGTGAAATTGAAGATGAAAAAGAAAACAATGTAGAAAAAGGCGAAGACGACAAAAGCATTCCCGAAAGTCTAGCAGCAATGATGAAAAATGATGAAATATTACCACAAATCAGCGATCCTAAAAATGACTTACAAAAAGCAAGTAACGAAGCACTCGCTGCAATTTCCGGTAAAAATACAAATATTTCCCCAGAAGTATCAAAAGAAATAAACGAATATACTCCTGAAACAGAAACCCCTGTAATTGCACAAAATGAAGAAAATTCAAATCCAGTCGTTTCAAAAGAAATTAAAGAAAAAATCGATAAAGAAATGAGTGGTGTATCAAAAGCAGAAATTGATGAAGAAAACAAACCTGAAGAAATTATGAGCGAGGCTGAAAGAAAAAAATTAAAACAAGAAAAAGTTGATAGAGTCATGGATATCACAACCAATGCTTTGGGAGCAGGTGCTCAAGTAATGCAAGCAGTTTCTGCTGTAAACAACTTAAATACCCAAACGCCTGATGACACAAACGAAGCTGTTCTTAAACTTTCAAATATGAAAAAAGGTAAATCGTTAATAAGAAAAATTAAGAAACGCAGAGCAGCATTATATGGCTATTCAAGATCAGCTTAAAAAAATCGGGGTTTACCCGATTTTTTTAATAGTCACTATTTTGAATATCTTCATCATCTTTAAGAGATGATAAATCGTCATGACTTGTAACATCAAAATCTTCAGGCAACAATTCATCATCCGGCCAAATCGTATCAGAATCATATCTTGATGCATGTAGATTATAAGAGGCTGTAAAATCAGAATTACTCAAATCAGATTCAGAGAATATACAACCCGCTAAATCACAATCCGTAAAATTACAATATGTCATTTCAGCGTAACTGCAATCAGCACCGGTCATAAGACTTTCCGAAAAATCACACTCTAATACTCTGGCTCTCGTAAAATCGACTGATGTCAAGTCAGCATTCGTAAAATTTACAAATGATAAACTGCAATCTGCAAAAGAACTTGAATTTAAATCAACATCTGAAAAATCAATTTCTCTCAATACAATTCCGGAAAAATCCGTCTCACTCAAATCAACCTCTTCTTGTTCGAGCTTCCACTCATTAAATTTTTCAGGATTTCTTCTTAGCAAATCCACTAATTCTTCTTTCGTATAATCTATCATTCTGTTCTCCTTAATTTCTAATTAAATTCATTTGTATCGCCAATAAAACTGCCTGAGTTCTATTTTTTACATTTAGTTTCTTAAAGATACTATTCATGTGACTTTTTACAGTAACTTCACTTAACACCAATTTCTCAGCTATTTTTTTATTATTGTCACCTTTAGCAGCCAACTCCAAAACCTCTTTTTCTCTACCTGTCAGCATTTGCAGAGGCTTATTTGAAGTAAATGATAAATCTTTTTGCTCAATATTGTTCATATTACGTTTGGAACGTCTTAAAACAGCTTCCATTCTGGCAAGCAGATTAGGTAATATAAAGGGTTTAATAATATAGTCATCAGCACCATTTAACAGGCCTGTAACCATTTTTTGTTCTTCGCTGACTGCTGTAATCATTATAACAGGAATATCTTTTGTTTCAACATTTTTTCTAATTTCTTTTAAGGTATCCCAACCATTCATATTTGGCATCATAACATCAAGCAGAATAATATCGAAAGTTTCTTCTGAAAGCATTTTCAATGCCTGAATCCCGTCCGTAGCTGTGCAAACATCGTAACCATAATACGGAAGAGCATCTTTTAAGTATTTAGGGTTATCATCAACCAATAATACTGTTTTCATGTTATCCTTCTACACAATTTTATTTTTAAGAGCCTTTAATGCGGCCTGAAGCCTGTCATCAACCTCTAATTTTTGTAAAATATTTGCGACATGAGCTTTTGTTGTATTGATACTTATGACGAGCATTTGAGCAATTTCCATATTACTATATCCTTCCGTCATTAGTTTCAATATTTGTGACTCACGAGTAGTTAGATCATAATCTTTGCCATTATTTTCAGAATCAAAACTTGGAGAATTTGAGCTTGCTTTTAATACAATGTGTGCAACACTCGGATCAAACCAAGCCGCACCATCAGCAACGGATTGAACAACTTGAACAAGACGCTGCGGATTAATTTCTTTTGAGCAGTAAGCATTAGCACCCGCTTTAAGACTGTTTAAAACTTCTTTTTCATCATTATGAGAGGTTAACATAATCACCTTAACATCTTTATTCAAAGACTTAATCTTTTTCGTTGCATCAATACCATTCATTTGAGGCAAACCCAAGTCCATAATAATAATATCTATTTGATTACTGTTGAAAATATCTAAAGCTGCTTCAGCGGACTCCGCCTCATAAATTTCACCAACATAATCAACACCTTCAAATGTTGTTTTTAAACCAAAACGGGTAAGTTCATGATCTTCTACTATCAATATGTTGTACTTCATATGCTGAGCTCCTCTTTAGCAGGCTGGTAATCAGGATTTAGCATAATACTTTTTCTAAAACTTCTTTTAGCATCACCTGTTAGGCCCTTACCTTTATAAACAAGTCCTTGATAATAATAATATCTAAAATCATTTTCGTCAATATGCTTTGCAATAGCAAGGTAATTTGACGCAGAATCAAAATTGTTTTTTTCTATTTCAGTTCTTGCCAGATCTATCCAACCGTCTTTGAACTGAATATTTATAGCGAGAGATTTTTTCAAATAAGCAACTTCTCTGCTTTTATCCATCAACGCCACGTTATAATAAGCTTGATAGCAATCTGATTTTGTTCGCAAAATCTTTGAATATATTTCAAAAGCTTTTTTTGATTTTCCCAACTTTTGATAGACTTCGGCAAGACTTATTTCTGCCAAATTATCATCTTTATCCTTTGCCGCCGCTGATTCGTAGTATTTTAAGGCTTTTTCATATTCTTTATTGCGAGATGAAATATCACCCAATACCAACAAAGCTATGGGATTTGATTTATCAATTTTATAAGATTTTAAAGCATTATCTTCAGCTTTTTCATATTCTTTCAAATCATAATAAACACGTGAGAGCAACGCATAAACATCCTTATTGTTACTTTTTTTAGTATTAAAAGCTGTTTGCAAAGTCCGCATCGCTTTATTCAGGTCATTTTCATAATAAAAGTAATAAGCAAGATGGTATTTTTTGTCAAATTCATTCTTCTGTGTTTTGTAAAGCAAATATTCTTCAATAGAATTTATCTTTCTGTTAAATTCATAGGTTAATAAATTTTGTGCTTTAATTTCATTCAATATTTTGATGGCATTTTGAGGCTTTTTACTTTGGGTAAGTATTTCCGCCTTCAATTTTTTATAATTAAGATTTCTGGAATTTTTAGCAATGGCAGTATCAATATATTTTTCCGCCTCTGTGATATTATTTGACTTAAAATACCCCAAAGCCGCAATATAATTGGCATAATCCGAGCGTTCAAGCAGTGGCAAATTTTTAACCAATTCAACCGTAACTTCTCTGCTTTGATCGTTATAAATAATATTTGAATACATTTCTGCCAAATAGAGTTCATCATTTTTTGATAACTCAAGTGTAGGGAAATAATAATGTTTTATATCTTCAACCATCATATAGGAAATATCATTGTCATTTAACTTAGACATAGCACGTTCAGACAAATCAAAAAAGCCTAAATCAGCCATTTTTTCTGACAGTTGCAAATGAGTATAATCTGATGGAGATATACTTTCAATCAAAACTTCAAAGTCAGCATAAGATGATCTAACATTACTTTGAATATATTTATTCAAAGCAATTACATATTGATTATGAATATCATTTTTAGTTAAAGTAGCTTTTTTATGGGGTGATATAATATCCCTGTCAAGAGGGAACTTCGTTTCTAAAGGGTTTGCCGGCTTAATAATATCATTAATAGTTACAGCATATACATTAGCTGAAAATGCTGTCATTAAAATTATTAAACTTAGCCACTTTTTTACCATCAAACCTCGCAACCCGCATAATAATAGTTAAACAAATCAACTATATCCTTGTTACTTGAATTTTCATCATTAATAAAATTATATATATCTAAAAGATTGTAATGACTCAATACATCTTCGTCACCATTTTTGAATACCACATGACTTTCAGTCAAAAATACTTTTACTATCTTGTCAAGTGATATTGACAAAAATACATCTACAATATTTTTGTCAAAATGTGAGCCGGAGTCATTAATCAAAATTTTAATAACATTGGAAATAGGCATTTTATCACGATAATGGCGGCGTGAAGTTATAGCATCAAAAACATCCGAAACTGCAAGAATTCTGCCGCCGTAAGGAATTTCTTCACCTCTTAAGTGTCTGTAATAACCAGATCCATCCCATTTTTCATGGTGAGAACAGGCTATATCTGTTATTAATTTAAAATCATCTGACATATGAATTTTTTCCAAAATATCGTGGGTAATTTGCACATGTTCTTGAATATGTGCATATTCTTCGGGTGTAAGTTTACCTTCTTTTTGTAAAACAGCGTCGCGAATGCCGATTTTGCCAATATCGTGCAAAATTGCCGCTTTTTCTATGATTTCTCTATCATGCAAATCCAAATCAAGGGCATCAACAATAAGCATCGCATATAACTTAACCCTGCTTGAATGACCTGCCGTAATCTTATCACGAGCATCAATGGATTTTGCAAGAGTATCAATAAAGCTTTCAAAAAGATCCTTTTGTTCTTTATAGAGCTCCTTTTGTTGCTCAAACAGTTGAGCATTTTCAAGTGCAATACTGGCACTGCCTCCGATTGCTACAAGCAAATCTTCGTCATTTTTAGTAAAAACACCGTTCAATTTATTTAAAACCTGAAATGCACCTATGATTTCCTGATTGTTATTCTTTATAGGCATACAAAGCATAGATTTAGTATGATATCCAGATTTGCTGTCGACATCTTTATTAAATCTTGGATCCACATAGGCATCTTCAATATTAACACTTTCGCCGGTTTGAACGACATAACCCGCAAGACCCCTGTCTGCTGGGAAACGAATTTCCTGACTTTCCATACCCAGTGCAATTTTAGACCATAACTCATTCTTTTCCTTATCAAGAATAAAAACCGTACAACGATCAGCCTGTATTGCATTTTTGGTTTCTTCGGCTATCACTTTCAACAACACATTAATATCCGTCAACGCTGTAATAGAGCGGCCAATTTTAACAAGCGAAACCAGAGGGTTACTTTTTACAGGCATAGAAAATTCCATTCCATTTTGGACTTGGCTGATTCTTGTATTAATGTAATCCAGCATCAAAAATTCATCATCTGCTTCAGCATAACTCTTTGCATTGTTGTAATGAATCAAAGCTACATCTGAGTTACCCTCATCAAAATTTATGTTTCCCTGCACCAATTCAACAAACAATCTTGCCGTATTACTCTT
Organism: Candidatus Gastranaerophilales bacterium; assembly: GCA_944325675.1. Lineage (GTDB taxonomy): Bacteria > Cyanobacteriota > Vampirovibrionia > Gastranaerophilales > Gastranaerophilaceae > SIG32. The sequence continues at coordinate 7,054 of CALVAZ010000040.1, read as the reverse complement.
ACAATACTGAGCCATATAACCGGCATCGTTAAGAGTTTCCAAAACTGAATTATAAGTTTTTTTATCTAACAGATATTTTGTCATAGCTGCAAGACTCATACTTACCGCGATGTAATCAGCCTGTCTTAAAGCCGTAAACCTCTTTTGAGCCTCCAAAAAATTTTGTTTTGCACACTCATAATTTTTATCATTAAGCATGCTTATACCTTTTTTTATAAGCTCTTTACCCTCTAACACTAATTGAGTATCTAAAACTTCTGCCATTCTTCACCCTCTTTTTATTATTGTACAATATTATCATTAATTTTTCAAAAATAGTTACATTTTTTCAAAAAATAAGCTAATTATATGAGGCAAAATTCATAATATATGATAATCTTATGAAGGTAAGCGAGGTAAAAAATGTCTGATAATTTTAAAACATTAAAATGCCCTGCATGTCAAAAAGAAATGACAAAAGTGTTTGTACCGTCCGAAGGTATAAATGTTGATATATGTCTTGACGGCTGTGGTGGAATTTATTTTGACACAAGAGAGTTCAAATATTTTGACGAACAAGATGAAAACATTGAAGAAATCGTCAAAGCCGCAGAAGGTAGAACTTTTGCAAAAGTTGATGAAAGTCTTCCGAGAACATGCCCAGTCTGTGGGGCCAGAATGGTTAAAAATTACGCAAGTGTAAAAAAAGAAGTCCAAATTGACGAATGCTACTCTTGCGGCGGTAAATTTCTTGACCACGGTGAACTTGAAAAAATTCGTGCACAATATGCAACTGAAGAAGAACGAAGTGCCGATATTATGAAAGAAGTTTATAGCACAGTAGGCGTCGAAATTAAACGCCTTGAAGCAGAAAACGAAGTACTTCGTGCAAAACGCTCTTGGGCTAAAAAACTCTTTGATAAAATGATTTACGGATAAATAAAAAGGCCGCTTAAGCGGTCTTTTTTATTTCTTAAATTTTTCTATTTTTTCCAAACTGTCACTTTCAAAATATATTCTCAACAACGGCTCGGTACCGCTCGGACGAACAAGTATCCAGCTTGTATTATCGTCTAAGTATAACTTAACACCATCTTTAAAATCTTTTCTCAAAACTTTCATGCCCGCAAATTCATCCGTTGATTTGAATCTATCAATAACTTTTTCGATTTCTTCACGAGTTTCAAGCTTCAAATCAACTCTGTCATTATAGAATTTGCAACCTGCCATTTGGCTTAAATCTTCTTGTAATTGGCAAAGAGTTTTGTTTTCGTAGGCCATAGCTTCCAAAATCAATAAATTAGCCAAAATCCCGTCTTTTTCAGGGATATGACCTCTTATACTCAAACCGCCGGACTCTTCCCCGCCAATAATCGGGTTAAATTTACGCATAGCCTCACCAACATGCTTAAACCCGACAGCCGTTTCTATAACTTCAACTCCGCATTTTTCAGCTATTTTATCGAGTAACAAACTCGCTCCGACAGTTTTAACAATACAACCTTCCATATTTTTATGTTTTTTCAAATGCATCATTAAAATTGCGATAATTTCATTCGGCGTAACATATTCGCCTTTTTCATTAATAACCCCAAACCTGTCACCGTCACCATCATTTGCGAAACCGACAGCATTAGGAGTTTTTTTGACCATTTCAATTAATTCGTACATATATTGAGGTTTAGGCTCAGGCATCCCGCCACCGAAATTTACATCATGCATCATATGGATACTGTTAAATTTTATACCTTCATCGCACAATAATTTATCAAAATAACCAATCGTTGCTGAATAAAGACCATCAAATATAATATTTTTATTCAAATCCCTAATTTTATCAAAGTTAATCAAGGATTTTATATGTTCAAAATATGCAGGAGCAAAATCAAACTCTTTAACAGAACCCTTAATTTTTGAAGGAAAATCAACACCAAGATTTGCAACAATTTCATCGGTAATATCGGACGTTGCAGGCCCTGCATAATCGGGAATAAATTTTATTCCCAAATACTCAGGCGGATTATGTGATGCCGTGAACATAATCGCACAAGCATCTTTGATTTTTGCGTTATATGCAAGTATGGGAGTTGGAATTACCTTATCACTGTAAAGAACATTAAAACCCAAATCAGCTAAAATTTCCGCACACTCACGTGAAAATTTATCTGCCATGTTTCTCGGGTCATATCCAATAATAACTCTTTTATAAATGCCAAAATTATCAAAAATGTATTTAGCAATTGCCTTAGTAACAATCAAAACATTTTCACTGTTAAAATCAACCCCGACAACAGCACGCCAACCATCAGTTCCGAAATTAATATTTGTCATTATATTGCCCTTTTTATTCTTTCTGGTATAATTTTAACTGAAATATGGAGTTTAGTAAATATGGAATTTAAAAATGTGCTGAATATTGCATATCTTGGTCCCGAAGCATCTTTTTCCGAGATGGCACGTGATATTTTTTGCCGGAGATACAATATTAACACTTTTTCGACTCCTCTAAAAACTATACCTGACGTTGTAGATTTTGTTGATAAAAACCCTTTCACATTGGGTGTAGTTCCTGTTGAAAACTCAATTGACGGTACTTTGAGAGCTTCACTTAACAGTCTTATGGCTACTCAAAATCCGAATATAAAAATCTTATCCGAAGTAGTTTTGCCGATTGAATATTGTTTATTGTCAAGAACTACGGAATTTTACAGTATAACAGGCATAATAGGAACTCCCTACCTGCTCGGTAAATGTCAGGAATTTATCAAACACGAACTGCCTCTGCATTTGAACATAATCGAAAATACGACTATGGCAGAATGTGCAAGAAATCTTTCAAACTACAATCTGACCTACGGCTCAATAGGGAACAGAAAAACAGCGGAAACGTATAGATTAAATATTTTGAAAGAAAATATTAACGACGACAAAACAAACCAAACAAGATACATACTTTTGGGTAATTTTGAAACGCCGATGACCGGTAATGACAAGACTACCATAGCATTTGCAACAAACAACACCCCGGGAGCTCTTTTAGAAGTTTTGAAAATATTTTTAGAGAATGACATCAACTTAACTTATATATCTTCTCAACCATCTAGGGATGATATGGAAGAATACATCTTTATAGTTAATTTTAACGGACATATAAAAGATGAAAAAATCGCGGATGTTTTGAACAAAATAAAATCTCGAACCGTTTTCTACAGATTTTTAGGCTCTTACGAAAAAAGCCATGATTAGAACTCTTTTACGCACTTTTATTTTTTTGATATAATCAAAAAATAAGAGGGAAAAATCATGGTAGAAATAAGAGAAGAATTTATAGAGCAAGCAAAAAAACTTTCACGCGGTGCTGAAATTTTACCCGGAGGGATTGAAGAATTAGCCGTGAAACTTCAACACGCAAAAGACACAAACACACCACTAAGAGTAAAATTAGGTATGGATCCTACAAGACCTGATTTACATTTAGGGCACACAGTTGTAATGCGTAAATTAAGAGAATTTCAAAAGCTCGGACACCAAGTTGTTTTAATCGTTGGCGGTGCAACAGCTATGGTAGGAGATCCTTCAGGTAAATCCGAAACCAGACCTTCTCTTACAAAAGAACAAGTTGAAGAAAATGCGAAATCATATTTTGAACAAATGTCAAAAGTGGTAGATGTTTCAAAAGCTGAAGTCACAAATAATGCTGATTGGCTGCATAAGATGAGTTTTACGGATCTTTTAAAACTTGCAGCACAAATGACAGTAGCTCAAATGATGACAAGAGATGATTTTGCAAAAAGGTATGCAGAAGGCAGACCTATTTCAGTACACGAATTTTTCTACCCGCTTATGCAGGCTTATGATTCCGTTGTAATTGATGCAGACATTGAACTTGGGGGAACAGACCAAAGATTCAACACCCTTTTGGGCAGACAAATTCAAGAAGCCTACGGCAAAAAATATCCTCAAATGGTAATGCTTTTACCATTGATTGAAGGAACAGACGGACTTGTTAAAATGTCAAAAACATACCCTGAACACTGTATTTCACTAACTGACAGTGCTAAAGACATGTTCGGCAAATTGATGAGTATACCTGATAGCTTGATAGTTAAGTACTTCACACTACTTACGGATGTTAGTGATACTGAATTGAAAGAAATTGAGGGAAAATTAAAAAATCCTGAAATTAACCCGAGAGACTTGAAACTACAACTTGCTTATACAATAACAGAAGAATATCATGACAAAGATAATGCAGAACACGCTCAACAAGAATTTATTAACGTAGTTTCAAATAAAGGTATCCCGGAAGATATTCCTGAAGTTAAAGTTGAAAACGGCAAGGGAATACTTGATTTGTTGGTCAAATTGGATTTTGTACAGTCAAAAGGTGAAGCAAAACGTCTAATTCAAGGCGGCGGTGTAAAAATAGACGGCGAAAAAATCGCCGATATGGCTTATACTTTGAATTTTGATGAAAGTGTAATATTACAGGCAGGGAAAAGAAAATTCGCTAAATTGGTAAAGTAAAATGTTTAAACTTATAAAACGCGGAATAATAAAAGTAAAAGAGGATATCCAAGTAATCTATGACAAGGATCCTGCTGCAACAAATATTTTGGAGGTTTTGCTTTGCTATCCTGGATTGCATGCCCTGATTGCTTACAGATTTGCACATAGATTATACAAATGGCATATACCTCTAATCCCTCGAATAATTTCCTACTTAACAAGAATAATTACAGGGATAGAAATCCACCCAGGTGCAAGAATAGGCAGAAGATTTTTTATTGACCACGGTGAAGGTGTTGTAATAGGTGAAACAACAACCATCGGAGATGATGTTTTAATATATCAACAAGTAACACTAGGCGGAACGGGCAAAGAACACGGCAAACGCCACCCGAGCCTTGGCAATAATGTCATTGTAGGTGCGGGTGCAAAAGTGCTGGGAAACATAAAGTTAGGTGATTACGTAAGAGTAGGCGCAGGCTCCGTTGTGGTTGAAGATGTCCCTGAATATTCAACGGTAGTTGGTGTGCCCGGCAGAATAGTTCAAAGAAAAGTCCTTGACAAAAACGGCGTTTTAATGCACAACAGAATTCCGGATCCTATAAAATGTGAACTAAATAGACTTAAATACGAAGTTCAAGAGCTGAAGGAAAAATTCGAAAGTAATTAAAAAAAACAAACTATGCATAATACATAATTAATTATTACTACTTTCCGGTAATGCAAAATACATTTTTATAGTTCATGCTATAAGATATAAACCGGAGGGAAAAGTATGAAAAAAATTCTGACATTAATCATAATAAGCTTAATTGGCTTGCCTGCAATTTCATCTTGCAGTCTTGACAGTAATGAACCATGTACGGCATCGGTATTGGATGAAGAAACACTTCAAGACCGCTATGATCCGGATAATCTGGATGAACTAAAAAAAACTGATGCCTTTCAGCCATCTTTTATAACGCCGTATTACAATGAATTAATCAATACTACTCCTCCAAGTAATACGCAAGATTACAATTCTAATTGTCAATTCGGAGTATGTTTACCCGGAGAGAACACTTCGGAAGGTGAAGTCATTGAATGAACAAAAAGCTCTGTGACCACAGAGCTTTTTGTTTTATAAAAATATTAATTTTTTGTTTATTTTTTAATGATTTAAAAAAAACGATGTTATAACGATAATATAAAAAATAAATTACATGAAAAAGGAGATAAATTATGGCAAAAACAATTGGTATTGACTTAGGTACAACAAACTCAGTTGTAGCAGTCATGGAAGGTGGCAAACCAACCGTTATAGCCAACGCAGAAGGTTCCCGTACAACCCCTTCAATTGTTGGTTTTTCTAAAACAGGCGAAAGACTTGTAGGTCAGCTTGCAAAACGTCAAGCTATCTTAAACCCTGATAAAACAATCGCATCAATTAAAAGACACATGGGCGATGATTATAAAGTAAACATAGACGGCAAAGACTACACTCCGCAAGAAATTTCTGCAATGATTTTAAGAAAATTAGCAGATGATGCAAGTGCATACTTGGGAGAAAAAGTTACATCTGCCGTAATCACAGTTCCTGCTTACTTTAACGATGCTCAAAGACAAGCAACCAAAGATGCAGGTAAAATCGCAGGCTTAGATGTTTTGCGTATCGTAAACGAACCGACTGCAGCAGCTTTAGCTTACGGACTTGAAAAAGAAAAATCAGAAAAAGTTTTGGTATTCGACTTAGGCGGCGGTACATTCGATGTATCTATCCTTGAAATCGGTGACGGTGTTCACGAGGTTCTTTCAACATCAGGTGATACTCACTTAGGTGGCGACGACTTCGACCAAAAGATTATGGATTGGATGTGCGACGAATTCAAAAAACAAGAAGGTATTGACCTTCGTAACGATAAACAAGCCATGCAGCGTGTAAAAGAAGCTGCTGAAAAGGCAAAATGCGAATTGTCTTCAGTTATGGAAACAAATATCAACTTGCCGTTCATTACAGCTGATGCAAACGGTCCTAAACACTTGGATTTGAACTTGACAAGAGCAAAATTCGAAGATTTAAGCCGTGATTTGTTAAACAGATGTAAAACACCGGTTGAAAATGCATTAAAAGATGCCGGCGTAACAAAATCTGATATTAACGAAGTTGTATTGGTTGGTGGTTCATCAAGAATCCCTGCTGTTCAACAGCTAGTTAAAGAATACACGGGCAAAGAGCCTAACCAATCAGTTAACCCAGATGAAGTAGTTGCAGTAGGTGCTGCAATTCAAGCAGGTGTTTTAGCCGGTGAAGTTAAAGACATTGTATTGTTGGATGTAACACCTTTAACATTGGGTATTGAAACTTTGGGCGGCGTCATGACACCTTTGGTTCCAAGAAACACAACAATCCCTGTTTCTAAATCACAAGTATTCTCAACCGCTGAAAATAACCAGACTGCAGTTGATATTCACGTACTTCAAGGTGAAAGACCAATGGCAAGAGATAACAAATCATTAGGTATGTTCAGACTTGACGGTATTCCACCTGCAATGAGAGGTTTGCCTCAAATCGAAGTTACATTTGATA
>CALVAZ010000039.1 GCA_944325675.1 Candidatus Gastranaerophilales bacterium | reverse complement strand
TCTTCGCCCAAATCTTTGACAAATTTGTTGTCAGATACTTGTTTTTGTTCTACTACCTTTTCTTCCTTCTGAACATCTTTTGAATTCGGCACTTCTTTGCCGATTCTAAAATTGTTAACATTTCCTTTTCCGTTAAATTCAATTGCCATTACATGACTCCTTATATTTACTCACATGATATCTATCGGTATATTTTTAATTTTCTTTAACAAAAAGGCATAAATTCCACTATTTGTGTTACAAAAGTTTACATTTATAAAGCTATTACGAAAATTCTTAGGTGCTTTCGGGTATTTTCGCATAAAAAAAAGACCGGATTTGCCGGTCTTTAAAATTTTGTGAGTAAATGTGATTTATTAGTCTTTATCCAATTCCGAATATATTATTCAATACTCCAAAATCAGGAGAATTAAATAAAGTTTCTGCATTTGTAGTTGTCGTAAATTCATCAAGTGCAGTTGTTGCAACTCCCACTTGTGCAGCAATACTAGCGTATTGTGCAACTGTTGGCATTTTAGGATTTTTAATTCCTGCCATTGCAAGCATTTCAGTTAATTCAGCTCTATCAGTTTCAGGAATTTTGGCTGCTTGAACAAATCTGGGTTGAACTTGCTCAAGTAATTTTTCGCCATATTCTCCTTTAGCTTTGTTGTCTGTTATGTTGACTTCAACTTTTTCTTTCCCAACATTGTTTTGCGGTTTTATACCGCCATTAACAAAAACATTGTTGTTAACATTTCCGTTTCCGTTGATTGATACCATAATCGGTTTCTCCTTTTTTACTCACATTCTCTTAATTAATATATTTTTCCTATTTCAAGATTTTCCATCTATATTATTAAAAAGTATTTTGATATCCCAAAATTGCTTACTCGGTATATACTTTTTACATATTGTTACATTTGTTTACATTTTAAGAAATATTGAAACATTACAAAATAAAGCGATAGTGGATTTTTAAGCTATATGTAGACAAGTGGGTAATAGATTATTGGGGAAGATTTGATATTATTAAAATATAAAGAGATATTATTAAGAAAAGGAGAAAAAATGATTGAAATTAATAGGGAATTAACAAGCAGGGAAAAAGAGGTTTTATACTATCTTACAAAGAGTTTGACGAACAAAGAAATTGCTTCAATTTTAGATATTACACACCATACTATTAAAGCTCATATAAGTGCTATATTAAACAAATTAGAATGCAAAAACAGGACAGAAGCCGCATTATATGCTATGCAACACAATTTATTTGATAACCTGTTTACTCATCGTCAAGACTCAGAACAGCCATAAATGCTTCTTGCGGAACCTCAACGCGTCCTATAGATTTCATCCGTTTTTTACCTTTTTTCTGTTTTTCAAGCAGCTTGCGTTTACGGGAAATATCACCGCCATAGCATTTGTCAAGAACGTTTTTGCGCATTGCTTTTATATTTGTTCTTGCAATAACCCTTCCGCCAATAGCCGCTTGCACGGGAACTTCAAACAACTGACGAGGTATTATTTCTTTTAATTTAGCTGTTAGTTTTTGACCTATATAGAAAGCGTTATCCTCGTGACAAATTACAGAAAGCGCGTCAACAACTTCGCCGGCAAGCATTATATCAAGTTTTACGAGCTTAGAACGCTTGTAATCTTTAAATTCATAGTCCATGCTCGCGTAACCTTTTGAGCGTGATTTAAGCTGGTCATAAAAATCAGTAATAACTTCACTCAGTGGAATTTCATATTCTAAACTTGCTCTTACTTTGTCAAGATAAGTCATATTAATAAAAATCCCGCGTTTGGATTGTGCCAAATCCATCAATGTGCCAACATAGTCATTAGGTGTTATTATTTGAACTTTTACATACGGTTCTTCTATATAATCACGATATTGAGGTGCTGGTAAATTTGCCGGGTTGTCAATTGCAACCATTTCCCCATTAGTTTTGTAAACATGATAAACAACAGAAGGCGCGGTGGTTACTAGTGAAAGGTTATATTCTCTTTCTAACCTTTCTTGAGCAATTTCCATGTGCAGCATCCCTAAAAATCCGCATCTGAATCCAAATCCAAGCGCACTTGATGTTTCCGGTTCAAATGTGATACTGCTGTCATTAAGTTTTAATTTTTCCAATGCTTCTTTTAAGTTATGATAATCGTCATTATCAACGGGGTACATCCCTGAAAATACCATTGGCAGAGCTTCTTTATACCCGGGCAAAGGCTCTTTAGCAGGGTTTTCGGTAGAGGTTATTGTATCCCCGACAAATCTTGTGAGTTCTTTTATAGAACCTGCAAAATATCCTACATCCCCGCACACAAGCTCATCTACCTGAACCCTTGTCGGTGTGAGATAACCGAGTTCCACAATTTCATACTCTTTGCCGGAAGCCATAAATTTGACCTTTTCGCCCAGTTTCATTTTTCCGTCAATGATTTTGAAAAAGCAAAGCGTCCCAAGATACTGGTCATAAGCACTGTCAAATACCAATGCTCTCAAAGGTTTGTCTGAAGTATCAACGGGCGGCGGAACAAAATCAACAACCGCCTCCAAAACCTCCTCAATGCCGATTCCTGCCTTTGCACTGACCGGAATTGCCATAGAAGCATCAATTCCAAGCACCTCTTCAATTTCTTCTTTTACACGTTCAACATCGGCTGACGGTAAATCAATTTTATTAATTACAGGGATTATTTCTAAATTCTGTTCAATCGCAAGATAAACATTTGCAAGAGTTTGAGCCTCAACCCCTTGAGTGGCGTCAACAATCAGCAAAGCACCTTCGCAGGCAGCTAATGAACGTGAAACTTCGTAAGAAAAATCCACGTGACCCGGTGTGTCAATCAAGTTTAATACATAATCTTTGCCGTTTTTTGCTTTATAGTTCATCCTTGCGGCATTTAACTTGATTGTAATTCCGCGCTCACGTTCAATATCCATGGAATCCAAAAGCTGATCTTGCATATCTCGCTCGGCAACTGTACCTGTATATTCAAGCAAACGGTCTGCCAGTGTGGATTTTCCATGATCTATGTGGGCAATAATACAAAAATTTCTTACGTTTTCTTTATACTTCATATTTTCAATTATAAAAGAAAAACAAAGAACTTCAATATTATTCCTTTACATTTAGGCTAAAGTCATCGATTGCCTCATAAATTGCAGATGTTTTTTCAATAATTGTGTTGATTAATGCAATTGCATAATAGGCTTTTTCACCTTTTGCCATGCAATTTTCGAGTACATCGGCTGCACAGTTCTGCAACTCATTGATTTCACCGATTTCTAATAACCATTTTTCCAGCATATTCTTCATAATAATTCCTCTTTTTTATATTAACTTGTCTTTTATTTTTTGTCAAGAGGGTTAAGCAATCTAATTTTAATATGATATTGTATGGTTAAATGTAAGATTAGAAATAATTATAAATCCATAATATTATATTGTCAAGTTATATGTAAGATTAGTTGTTATGGATAGAAAATTAATAAGAAACGGTAATGGTTGGGCTTTGGCCTTAAATAAAACAATATTAAATTTGCTAAAAATTACACCTGATATAGACATGGTTGAATATACCATAGAAGGTGATAAACTTATCATCACAAAAAGCCCGAACAAAAGAGCGGACAAAAAATAAATTTGCTCATAACATTTGTTAAAACAGGCATTGTAATGACTTATTTTATGCTAGTATAAGACTATGTTAGAGTTGTTTGTATCCGGAGCAGAAAAAAATAGCGGCAAAACATTTATCACAGCAGGACTGGCTGCGACCATGCAGAGTTTGGGCTACTCTACATGCGTGTATAAGCCCGTTCAAACAGGTGCAATTGAAAAGAGCGGATTTATTCAAGCTCCTGATTTGGCGTTTGTTAAATTTATTGACCCGTATATAAAAACTTATTTTTCTTACTTGTTGAAGAATGAAGCAATTCCGTTAATTTCAGCCGAATTAGAAAAAATTTTTATAAATAAAGAAGTAATTTTTCAAGATTATGAAAGTATTAAGCGGGAATATGAATGTACTTTAGTTGACGGAACTATGGGGCTTGCAACACCTTTAGCGGATGATTTTTTAGAGCAGGATTTAGTTAAAATGCTTAATATACCTGTGTTACTGGTTGTTTCACCAAGTGAAAATTCCGTCAATAATACTCTTGCAAATATAAATCAAGCTGTAAAATCCGGCGTTAAAATTCGCGGGGTTATCATCAATGATTGTCCTGAAATTATACACGATTTGAATATTAAATCTATGCCAAAATTGATTGAAAAATACACTGATACAAAGATTTTGGGGGTAATGCCTCATATTGAAAATTTGAAAAAAATTAATCCTAATGACTTAATATCAAACGTCTTGACAGGAATTGATATTGAAAGTGTTTTTGATGTCAAAATTGCCAAACTTGAGTTATAAAATTTCATCGCCAAAATCGACGGTCGGATTATGTTCTTTTATAATTTTGTCTATTTCATCTCTGGCTTCAAGTTTTGAGGTAAGCTCTTTTTTTTCAAGATTATATTTTTTACAAAGTTTTTCGTAATAATAAAGTTGTTTTTTGGTAGGAGTTTCTTTTGACATTTTGACTTCTCTTAAAAATTCACGTTTCTTCTTTTCAAATGCTTTTTGTGCTTGTATTATAGGTTCTTGCGATTTTTTATAATCGTAATATTTTTTGCATTCTTTTAAATATTTTTCGGTATCTTTAAGAAACTGTTCATCATCAAGTAAATTCTCCAAAAATTCAAACCTTGAGCTGTTTATTTCAAGATAATATTTTTCATCTTCAATGAATTTTTCCATAATTTCGTCATTGGAAAGTTCGGGGGATTTTTTTACTAATGCACGCAAAAAATTACACAAAGCGGACTTTTGTGTTTTTGATAACTCAAGATAAATCTGCTTTTTTATCTCGTACATACTACCTCAAAAAAGTATAACGAAGTATAACTTTCAGAATTTCGCAAACCGGCGGATCATTATGCCCCCGTGCGGTCCTCATAAAACCGTGCGCATATTCCTAACGCGTGAACAAATCTTTGACCGAAAATTTGTGTCTTAATTCGGACTTGCCAAATTTCAACAACTTTCTAACAATAGGATTTGTCTGGCGAGACAAACGAGTTTGTTCAGAAACTTCAATTCCTCTCATCTCTTGAGAATTCTCTATCACTCTTAAGTTTTGACCGTTTCTCTCATCCATAACGTAATTATACCTCGTTATACTTTATTAAAGAAATTTGTTAAGATAAAATTGCCTTTAAAGTATATAAACTTTATATATTGTTACAATTTTATTCATTAGCTATTTTGCATATAAGCAAAAAAATTCCGAATAAACATCTTAAAATATTTTATATGAAGGACAATAGCAGAGAATTTCTCATAGAGCTTGGCAACAGAATAAAAACATTAAGACAATCAAGGAAACTAACACTTGAAGCTTTTTGTTACTTAAATGGTTTGGAGCCTTCTACTGTGATGAGAATTGAAAAAGCACTAACTACGGCGAAGATTACAACTTTGCTGAAAATTGCTCAGGGTTTTGATATGTCATTACCGGAGCTTTTGAATATACCGCTTTCTTCGCAGTAATTTATATAATCTGAAGACTCTTCTTTTTATGTTATAAAAATATTATGGCAATTCAAGATATTGTAAAAATTTTAACTGATAGCGGGATTGAACCTAACGAGGCTAATATTGAAGTAAAAATGTTAATAGAGCATTTTGCAGGGTTCGGTGTCAAAGATATTATCATGGGGAAAAAACTTGATGAGGAAAAACTTAAAATTGTTGAAGAGAAAGCAAGATTGAGGGCAAAAACGCATCAGCCTATTCAGCATATAATTGGGTTTGCCGATTTTATGGGTGAAAAATTTATTGTAAACAATAATGTTCTTATTCCGCGCGATGAAACTGAAATATTGGTTCGTAAAGCAGTGGAAATTATTAATAAAAACAATTTTAAAATGGCATTGGACGTTGGAACAGGTTCAGGCTGCATTGCGTGTATGGTTGCAAAACTTTCTGAATGTCAAATCATAGGGCTTGATATTT
>CALVAZ010000038.1 GCA_944325675.1 Candidatus Gastranaerophilales bacterium | reverse complement strand
ATAATAAAATTTCAATCACGCCTGTTACTTTTGAAATGACAAGAAAAGAAACAATGTCCGACTTAAGAGGTGTACTTTGTAAAGGTAACAGCTGCGACTGGACATAGAACGCACTTTATTCAATAATTACTCTGGCCGGGAAGTTATTTTTCAACAGATCATTAGCAACGCTTTGAGCTTTTTCTTTTGAGGAAAAAGAGCCTACCTGCAGGGTGTATGCCGCGCCTATGTTTTTGACAAACGGTTGCATATTAAGACCCGCATCCTGTATTATGCTTTTTGCAACTTCAGCCTGCTCTGCGGTTGCGTAATATCCGACAATAACCTTCGCATTCACAACTTGTTGAGCTTGTTGCGAAGTCGGTGTCACGGAAGTACCGCTAACAGATGCTGAGTTTGCATTTTCAGAATTATTTTGAAGGGTAGTCGTATTATGCTGCAATACAATGACTTCGGCTTCACCTTCTTGTTCGCCGACAGTTTTAGTTTTTTGCTTCGGAATACGAACCTTTTCTTCTAATTCCGGAGAAAAAGTTTCGTCCGAATCTTCACTGTACGAGTTGTCTTCCATTTGAATAAGCCTCAACCTGTCATCAACATTTCCTTTTTCTAATTCTTCCGTTGCGACTTCTTCGTTATCACCGATTGAAACATCAACATCGGGTGAAAGCTGTTTTACTGTACCAAGAAATATCAATAACATCACAAAAAATGCAGAAATAAATAATATCAAGCCTTCATTGGGATTTGACTCTAATTTCTTTTTGTATTCTTTATAGCTGACATGAGAAGGTTTTTCTTTTTCGTACTTTTCTTCATCTTCGTATATCATATTAAACTCCTCTTACTTTAGTGGATGCCAATATTATATCATCAATTTCATCTGAATATTTCCGCATAATCTCTTCAGCAAATTCTTCAATATCAGTTATTCCCAAATCATTGGTAAGACCGCAGGCCTTAACAGGTGCGCCGGTAGAATCAATATTAATACCTGTGTGAATAAGTATTGAAGTCAAAGACTTTGTAGCAATTGAAACGGTTAGTTTTTTATTGTCCACAAACAGATCATCACCGTTTCGTCTGACAGTAAAGCCGCGATTTTCAAGAGCTTCTTTTATAATACATATTAAAAGTCTTTGTCTAAAAACACCCTCAACTAAATTAACGTTGAATTGCTCTGTTATAAAACTCAGCATATTTTTGCTGTAAATCGGTTCATTATTTATAACATCTTCAATATCAACCATTTCGGTAAGTTTGACTTCACATTCGCCAACAAAAGCCACAATAGCATCGCCTTGGAGTTTGAAATTTTTGTAAATCCAGTGCGGAGCCAATTGCCAGCCTTCATATTTAATTTTTTCATCAATTAAAAGTGTTTTCATGATTTTTTAAATAACAAATTCAAATATTTATTATCTCCGTTTGCAATGAGTGCCCTTTTTAATCTCAAACATGATTCACACACACCGCAATGACTATCTTTATTACTGTAACAACTCCAAATAAGTTCCAGCGGAACCGAGTATTCAAGAGCTTTTTTTACTATATCATTTTTATCAAAATTTATCAAGGGAGCCAAAACTTTTGGATGTTTTTCCGTCGAATATTCAAACTCCGAATTTACACTATCTATAAATTTTTGAGTATTATCAGAAAAAGTTGCAGCCTCTTCCTTGTTTGCCCCGATAATAATATATTCATAATTTTCACTGTCTGCAAAACTTGCAGCAATATTTAAAAACAGACCGTTCCTATTTGGAACCCACACTGACTTTGCAGAATCTTTAGGATTTTCTAAATCTACATTTACAGGAACATCCTTACCGCTTACAAGTGCAGTATGAGTAATTTCCCTTAACCAGTCTAACTTTATAATTTTGTGTTTAATCTTGTAATAATTACAAATATTTTTTGATGCTTCAATCTCTTGCGTAACAGATTTTTGGCCATAATCAAAAGTTAAAGCCAACTCAATATTATGTTTTGCATTTGCAACGGCAAAACTAACAACCGAATCAAGACCGCCTGACATAAGAATAATTGACCTAGTCATTTTCGTATTCCTCTATCATTTCTTTAGCTTCTTGTTTAAGGCTATCAACATATATCGGCAGACTTATCACTTCATCCAGAATATCTCGCCCCTGAATATTATACAACGCAATCAGAGCGTTTTTTCTAACCTCTTCATCACTATCATCCAAACAAGTTCTTATTGCATCAACAGCCTTAGGATGACTGCTTTCCATCAACGCCTCAATCGCATTTATCCTAACTTGAACCGATTCATCATTCAATGATGATTTTAAAGCTTGGAAAACTCTGTCACTATCATCCAGTTTCAATTTAGTCAACGCTTCAATAACCCTTTCTTTTAAAAAGGTAAATTTATCAATAAGCCCCTGCTTAGTCTCAAGAATACTTACTAACGGCTCAATAGCTCTCATATCACCAATCAAACCCAATGCAGAAGCTGCGGATTCACGTAAATATACAGACTTTTCATTTTCATCTTTAACAACTTCTATCAAAGGCGCAACTGCATACTTATCACCAATTTTGCCTAAAGCATCAGCACATGCCAGACGAACTCTGTAGTGCTCATCTTTATTATTAAGGCAATATAACAAAGGTGTAACGGCCTCGGTATCTTTATAATTTGCTATAGCCTTTGCACACATCGAACGAACACTTACATATTTTTCGTTAATAGTTACATTATCAGACTCGGTTTTCATTAACAACAAGTCTATTAAAACACCAAGTGTTGACTTAAATCTAAATCTGTCTGCAAGCCTTATAACTTGCATTAAAACATCAGGATTTTTGGCAACTGTAAGAATATAGTTATATATCTCTACCAAATCCTCTTTTGAATACTCTTCATCGAACGCAACAATATTACTGATTATCGTCTCAACGTCAGTTTCATCAAACAAATTACATTTTTTTGCAATTGCGTCGAAATCCAACATAATCTTCCTATCTGTTCATTAATATACAATAAAAACACGTTTCTGGCAATCAATTATTATTATTGGTTTTCGTGATAAAATTAATGTATGAAAAAATTTAATGCGACTGTTAAGGTTAAACTCAAACCTACAATTAAAGATATCAAGGCTTTAACTTTGGAAAAAGCTGTCAACAACCTTTTAGAAGTGCAAAATCTAAAATGCAGGGTAGGAAATATCTATTCGCTTGAATTTGAAGCCGAAGATAAAGTACAAGCAGAAAAAATTGTTAAAACTATTTCAGACGAAATACTTTCAAATAGCGTGATAGAAGAATATGAAATAACATGGTAAAAGCGGGCATAATAAAATTTCTTGGCACAAATTGCGAACAAGACACCAAACGTGCTTGTGAATTTTTCGGCTGGGACACTGAATACATTTGGCAAAACGATGTTATAAATAAAAGCTACGATGTAATCTTTCTTCCGGGAGGATTTTCATACGGCGATCACATTTCATCAGGCAGAATTGCAAAATTGACACCTGCCGTAAAATCACTTCCAATCGGAAAAACTTTAATAGTAGGCATTTGCAACGGATTTCAAATTCTGACCGAAGCAAAACTTCTGTCAGGTGCCCTTACCTATAATGAAAACATTCACTTTATTTCCAAAGTCGCAGATTTAGAATTTATGGGGGAAACTATAAAAATTCCAATAGCGCATCAACAAGGAAATTATACAGGCAAAGGTAATGAAGAAGTCATCCTGCGATACAAAAATAACGAAAACGGCTCGGACGAAAAAATTGCCGGAATTTATGACAGAAAAAATAAAATAATCGGCATGATGCCTCATCCGGAAAGAGCTATTTTTGAAGAACTTGGTTTAACTGACGGAAGAAAAATTTTTGAGTTTATAAAAAATGAAATATAAAAAATACATTACCGAAAAACTAAATAGAGAACCCAATCCTTTTGAAGCACATCTTTTCAGTGCAACATACTCTGAACATTGCGGATATTTGCACTCTAGGGAGCTATTAAAAGAACTGCCAAGAGGAAACGCCATTTTCTACAATGAAAATGCAGGCGGAGTAAAGATTGGCGACCATGCGATTCTTTTTAAAATGGAATCACACAACCATCCATGCGCGGTCGAACCTTTTAATGGTGCCGCAACAGGCATAGGCGGGATTGTAAGAGATGTTCTTGCCATGAATGCAAGACCGATTGCACTTTGTAACTCTCTAAAATTTGGAGACGACAAAAGAATTATGGAGGGCGTAATTGAAGGAATTTCAAACTACGGAAATTCAATTGGAGTTCCAACCATTTCAACAGAAGTTCTATATAATAAAGTCTTTACCGAAAATCCGCTTGTAAATGTCACATGTATTGGTATTGCAAAATATGGTGATATAATTACATCCAGTGAGGCAAAACCAGAACAAAAGCTTATGCTTGTCGGTTCTGCTACAATGAAGGACGGAATGGGCGGCGCCAGCTTCGCATCAAAAAAATTGAGCGATGAGAAAAAAAAAGACAAACTCTCAATTCAAATCGCAAACCCGTTTATGAAGAAAAAATTAATCGAAGCCTGCTTAGAGGTATTTGATCAAAAACTTGTCGTATCATGCCAGGATTGCGGAGCTGCAGGAATATTATCCTCAACATCTGAAGTAGCGTTTAAAAGTAGCGTCGGAGTCGAAATAGATTTATCTAAAATACATGTTGCAGACAAATCCATCAAGGACTCTGAAATAATGTTATCCGAAACTCAAGAGAGAATGCTTTTTGTAGTTGAAAAAGATAACATCGAAAAAATAGAAAATATTCTGGACAAATATGAACTGGAATACTCAATTATCGGAAAAGTTATTGAAGATAAAAACTACGTAGTAAAACAAAATGACAAAATCTTAGCTAACGTTCCAACAGAAGTTCTTGTAACCCCGCCTCAAATTGATATTGATTATACCTATGAAAAATCTTCTAACTCCAAAACTATTTCAATAAATAATAAATCAATATACGAAAGATATGACCATACCGTTGGAACAAGGACTGAACTTCAGCCAAGCGAAAATCCGCAATTTAATTCACTTCGAATTTGGGAAGAAAATTGTGACCTTGGAGTGTATACATTTTCATCTACTGTGAACAACACTTATAACTCTTTGATTAAAGCCTCAAATCTATTTAAGAGTAAGGGATTTAAGCCACTTGGTATAACAAATTGCCTAAACTTTACCAACCCTGAAATTCCGCCAACAATGTATGAGTTCAGAAAAACAATATTTGATATTAAAAAAGCATGCACTGAAATACATATACCCGTATGCTCAGGTAATGTCTCATTCTACAACGAAAGCTCCCACTCAAAAATTATCAATACACCAACTTTCACCATGATTGGAGTCAAGTAAAAGAACCCCAATAAGGAGTTCTTTTTATATCAAGATGCAGAAAATTTATGCTGCTTTATTTAAATTCTGATTTTGTGCCTGTGCTTTTTCGGCATTTTTCTTATGGATATATGCCCCAATTTTATTTGCAGGTTTCATAACCATTACAGGAACTATGTATCTGTATACCATTCCGAATACAAACAAGGATTTTAAGATACCCATACCGTCAATCAAGGTAGTTAGACGTTTATTTTTAAGTACATCTAAATTGAATTCTCTTATATTAGAAATTACAGAATCCATCTCAACGTGTTTCAACGGTTTTCTCAATCCCTTATAACTTGGATCTTCAATTGCTTTGTTGATTTTATCAATTCTTTCATTTATTAATTGATTAAATTTACCAGGTAATGTGAATGTTATTTTCCCATCTTTGGCTTCTGATACATTAAACCCATTGTTTTTTGCTTCTGCAATAAGTGTTGCTATATTAGCGGAATCAGCATCTTTCGAGAACTTCTTACCCATCATTTCTTGAAGATGTGCAGGATCCCAATCCCCAAGTGTTCTTAGGCGTTTTGCATTTGGATTATCTAACAAATAATTCGCTGAAAATCTGTTTGTAACTCCATCCCACCAAGAGGCAAGTTTACTATCTATAAAATATGAACCCGCCGTTGATAACCCCCAAGTCATAACATCGTTTAGAGCTAATGTTTTACGTTTCTCAGAATCTAACTTGTCATTTTGAAGTGTTCTTATTGTGTACATACCTGATATTAGCGTAGCACCAATTGCAGACATGTGAGTTGTCATATTTTTAACGTTCTTGGTTTTATTTGTAAACCACTTGGCAAAATTACTTCTATAAAAAGCTGTATAGTATTTATTTGCGATATACTCAGTCAAATTATCATATTGTCTGGTTACAGGATCAAATAACTTTGATCTAACCGGAGGCAATCCTTCAAAGGAGGTAACTTTTGCATTCTTAACATAATTATTACTTGGATTAACTGTTTGGAAATTAACTTGCATTAGTTTTTCCTCCTATAAATTTAGCCAATGAAACTTGTGGAAATTTATTTCCGAAAGCCGCATTGGAATCATTGTTTTGAACCGCATTTTTAGGTTTTTTCTCCAAACCGAAAACATATTTTAATATTGGAGGAATTAAAGCAATTGTGAGCATTGCCTTAGGAATACCTAACAAAATTGAATCCGGAATCATTTGAGCTACTTTACTTATATTCTTATAAGGTTTTGATTTTTCCAACTTACGTTTACCGATTTCTTTTACGTCAAATAAATTTTCCAACCCTTTCAGATATTTTTGAGGTTCAGCCTTAATCTTCTTAAACGCTTTATCAAACGGAGCCATAACAGTAGCTGAAACTATAAAACCTATAACCGCGGAAGATATAGCATGTGCCGCTGCATACATACTGTCTTCCTTATCATTTTTACCCGCCATAGCCATATTGGTAGCAGGTCTCAAAACACCGGCAACAACCAATGCTACTAGTGATTGTGCGACAACCGTTTTTTCTTCAAAAATTTCTAATAATTTTTTAAATTTATTTGACCGAAATACTTTGTCGGTAAAAGTATCACCCAGTTTATTAAAAACTTTAACGGCAGCTTCGCTCGTTTTTTTACTCGCTCCGCTGCCGCTAAATGCTACATCATATCCTCTGTTTATATTTTCACGCAAACCCGCGCTATACTTCTCCTCAATACCCACAGGAATCTCCGTTCCCGAATGGTATCCCTGTTTGAGTGAAGTATCATAATGTATCGAATGAATTTTCATTTTCCACCAATCAACTAACTATCTATACAACTATTCTAAATCAAAGCATAACAAAAATTGCTAAAACTTTTAAAAAAGTTTACAATTCACTTTGAATTAACCTTAAAACTCAAACATACATTCAAAATTTGCGCTTAACAAATAGTGTTCTTTTAACACTATTTGTTAATAAATCTACATATCAAGTGCCAAGTCTAAAGTAGGAGCTTTCGCAACAATAGCACTGGATGAAATAATATCAACACCCGTTGATGCAATTTCACGGACTGTATCCAGCTTAACGTTACCGCTTGCTTCAACTACAGCTTGATGATTAATCATTTGGCATGCTCTTTTCATGGTTTCGATATCCATGTTATCAAGCATAATTATGTCAACATCTGTTGTCAAAGCCTCTTTTACCTGTTCTAAAGTATCACATTCAACTTCGATTTTATGAGCATGCGATATATTTTCTCTTAATTTTTTAACAGCATTAGTTATAGAACCTGCAAGTCTTATGTGATTATCTTTTATCATGGCACAATCCGATAAATTAAATCTGTGCAAAGCACCACCGCCAACTTTTACGGAATATTTTTCAAACGCTCTAAAATTTGGAGTGGTTTTCCTTGTATCAACAATTTTTGCCGGATAATCACCAATTGCAGCTTGATATTTGCCGGTTTCTGTGGCAATTCCGGACATTCGCTGAATATAATTAAGGGCAACTCTTTCACCCATAAGAAGATATTTAGCAGGTCCCTCTATGTCTGCAATCTTATCGCCTTTTTTAATCTTATCACCATCTTTGAAGTAGAACTTTATTTTTATCTCATCGGACAAAGTTGAATAAACGGTTTTAAATACCTCTGAACCGCATAGAATACCTTCACTTCGTGTATTAAGTTCACCTTTAAGATAATCATTGTCACAGGCAAGATTTTCCGTAGTAATATCGCCAAAGCCGATATCTTCCTTTAATGCTTCCTTAACGTGTTCTTTTACATAAAAACTACTTAACAAAACTAAACTCTCCTTCTTCTTTTGTTATCAAACTATGGCGGCTAATGTCATCAGTATTCAAATAATCTAACCTATAATGTGCTCCTCTCGACTCTTTTCTTTGAAGTGCGGAATTGATAATCAATTTAGAAACCAAGAGCATGTTTTTAAATTCATATTCTTCTTTACTCAAACATTTTGTACTTCTCGGGAATTTTTTTGCCAAAACTCTAATTTCTTCAAGCGCATTTGTCAAAGTTTTTTCACTACGTAATATGCCAGCACCACGCCACATAATATCTTGCAACTCGTGCTTCAAAGAATCAATATCCAATTCCTCCATCAACAAATCTCTTGAATACTTGTCAATAACCGCCTTCAAATCCTCATCAATTTGTTTTGGAGTTTTTAATTCTTTATCTTTCAGATAATTTGCGACCTCATAAGCACAAACAACACACTCTAAAAGCGAGTTACTTGCAAGCCTGTTTCCGCCATGAAGACCGGTAGATGCGACTTCGCCTATCGCATAAAGTCCCTTTATTGTAGTTCTTCCCTCGATATCAGTTTTTATACCGCCCATTGAATAATGAGCTGCAGGTGCAACAGGAATAAAGTCGTGCGCTATATCTATGCCGTTTTCCAAGCAAATTCTTGAAATATTCGGAAATCTTTCCGCTAATTTTTCTTTATCAATACAAGTTGCATTAAGATATACATGGTCAATATTATTTTCCATCATTTCGTTATAATTAGCACGAGTTACGATATCCCGTGGAGCCAACTCGCGCTTTTCGTGATACTTATGCATAAACTCAATTCCGTCAGCATCAACGAGCTTAGCCCCCTCACCTCTTACGGCTTCAGATATCAAAAACCTATTTTCATCACCGTCAATAGCAAGTGCTGTCGGGTGGAATTGAATAAATTCCAAATCCTGCAAAACAGCACCCGCATTGTATGCTAGAGCTATTCCATCACCTGTTGCAACAGCAGGGTTGGTAGTATATTTATATAACTGACCCAATCCGCCGGTGGCCAAAATTATAGCTGAACTGTATATTGTTTCATACTCATGAGTTAAGTCGTTGAATACTACAACTCCTTTACACTCTTTGTTTGAATCAACAAGTAATTCTATCGCCTCAGTCTGTTCATAAACATCTATATTTTCATTTTCCGCAACATCTTTTGTCAAAGCTTTTTCAATCATCTTACCTGTTGCATCACCGCCTGAGTGAAGAATTCTTCTCACACTGTGCGCCGCTTCTCTTGTAAAACAAAGATTATTATTCTCATCCTTGTCAAATTCAACCCCAAACTCCAACAAATCTCTGACAACGGAATCGGAATGTTCAGAAATAAACTTAACAGTATTAAATTCACTCAAACCGGCACCGGCTTTTATGGTGTCTGTAATGTGCGATTCAGTAGAATCAGCCTTGTTATCCTTCATAACCGCAACCATACCGCCTTGTGCATATCTGGAATTACTTTCTCCGAGTTTTGATTTAGTTATAAGTAATATTCCATCCTGCAAATTCGTTTGCTGTTCTATTTTCAATGCAGCATACAAACCCGCAATACCGCTACCTATTATTACGACTGAATATTTAGAGTATTTCATTTCTCATCCCTTTTATCTATCCACAACATTGTAAACCAAAAGGAAGAAAATTTCCACCCTATAAACTTAAGTTTTTATTAAGAATTTTATTTTAATTTAACAACAAAAAACAAATGCCATTTTAATCCAAATTATGTTTCACAAATTTAAAAAATTAATATTGTCTTTGCACTGGATAATTATGGGGATTAATCAAAACATTTTAAAGCATATAAATAAAAGTAAGCAGAAGAAATTACGGAGGAAAATATGAATACACCGCCAATAAAAATTTTACTTGTGGAGGATCACAAATTAATGCGAGTAGGTCTAAAGTCTTTATTTGACGAAGTTGACGAAATAGAGGTAGTTTCGGAAGCACAATCCGGCAAAGAATCAATAGAAAAATACAAAATAATCCATCCGGATGTAATCTTGATGGACATAGGCTTGCCTGATATTTCAGGAATAGATGCCACAAAAAAAATTCTTGAAATCAACAGCAAAGCAAAAATCATAATGCTGACTTCACATATTAGTGAAGAAGACGTGCTTGATTCACTTCATGCCGGAGCCTGCGCATACGTTATGAAGGATATCAATATAGAAATTCTAAAAATGATTATAAAAACAGTCAAAGAAGGTGCAATGTGGCTGGATCCCCAAGTTGTGCCGATTTTAAGAGAAAAAAACTGCGGGGTAGTTCCGCCAAGGCAAATGTCGAGAGCAATGTTTAAAGAACAACACGCCAATTTGACCCAACGTGAATACGAAGTACTAAAACTTGTGGTTGACGGCAAATCCAACAACGAAATCGCCAAAGAATTAACTATTTCAGAGCACACCGCAAAGGCACATGTATGCAATATCATACAAAAACTGGTAGTTGATGATAGAACACAAGCAGCCGTTAAAGCCCTCAAGGAAGGTTTGGTTTAATAGTTCAATTCACTCTACTTATTAAACATTACTTCTGCGAAACTTTTGAAGAAATTTACTAATAAAGTTGACATCATCAATGGGCTGCTCCGGATAATACATTTTCAACGGCGGAGTGCATTTATAACTTAGCTGCTTGCCTTCTTTGATATATTTATCAATAACTTTTATCATTTTTTTATTATCTGAAGTGAAACCATTTTTTCTATAAAATATATGCGGAGGATTGTGTGGATCAAAAGTTGTTTTATCAGCTTCCAACACAATCCTGCCTTCGCAACCAAGCTTTTTACTCAAGTTTTTAGCAAATTCAATAAACTTTGTACCAATCCCAACTCTTTTTTGGCAAGCAATCAGTAAATCTATAAACAAGACATCTTTTCCACCATCTTTTACAGGTCTTGCCAACATCAAACCTGCATATCTTGAATTATTCACATTGAACATCTTATAAAAAGCTGTTCCGGCAGGATTATATATAAGCACGCTTGGCATTTGTTTTATTGGCCTTTGTAATAAAGTCGGTATTGTCATATTCGCAATAAAAAATGTAAATAATGATTTTTGCGCTGAAAAATAATTTATGTTAGTATACACTTTATGGCATGGATTTATTTATTTTTAGCTGCAATATTTGAAGTCGGGTGGCCAGTAGGCCTAAAGATGGCAGAGATTTCCGGTGCAAAAATCTGTTGGATTTTATTCGCAATCATTACAATGACACTAAGCGGAGTATTTTTATATATTGCACAGAAAGTTATTCCAATAGGTACAGCTTATGCTATTTGGACAGGTATCGGTGCAACTTGTACTTTCTTAATTGGAGTAATATTTTTCAATGATGCATTGAGTTTAATAAGATTTTTAGGGGTGTTTTTTATTATTCTTGGTGTTACACTACTAAAATTTGGTCATTAATACAAAATCTAAAAATACAACTAAAGCGGATTTTAGAAATACTTCTAAAATCCGCTTTTCAAACCTACGCGCGGAGGGATTCGAACCCCCGACCTTTTGGTTCGTAGCCAAACGCTCTATCCAACTGAGCTACGCACGCTTATCGGCAAAATCAATTCTATACAAAAAATATTTTTTTTTCAAGTATAAAAACTTTTTTAAAAAACAGGATTTATTATGAATTTATTAGAATACCTATATGATAAGCTTAAGATAGAAGGAGATGAAAAATTATGTTTGATTTGACAGCAAGAGAATTTGAAGTATTAAAATTAATGACAAAAGGTCTAAACAACACCGAAATAGGCGACATCATCGGAATAAGTAAGCATACTGCAAAATCACACGTCAGCGCTATAATTAAAAAATTAAAGTCTTCATCCAGAAGTGAAGCGACTTTTTGGGCAGGAAAATATAATATGTTCTAAAATATTTACAATTTGATTGCTTTGATGAATAGGGCTATAATAATATTTGAGATTTATATATGAAGAAATTTTTTATAATCATAATTTTATTATTTATATCCATATTTACTCAAAGTGTCTTAGCAGAAGATGTTTTCAAAATAACCGACGCAAATTTTGACACTTCGAACACTATGATAGTGCTGAACATTCCGGACGAATCATCACAACCGGTATTAAATGAGCTTAAAGTAGTCAGAATGGAAAATCCTACAAGGGCTTATTTTGACATTCCAAACTCCATACTTGTTATCCCGAAACAAGACTGGAAGTTCAATACCAAAAGCATCAATCAGGTTAAAATAAACCAATTCAGCACAAATCCAAATACAGTACGTGTAGTTGTTTACTACGATGACGATTTCAATATATCCAACCTCAAATTTTTAAGAATAAAAAATAATATTTTAATCAAATTGAAAAACACCTCTTGGGAAGACGAATATTTTCACAGGACATACCGTGACGAACACTCATCCGCGAGCGATTTTTACGAATATTTGACCGTAGAGGTTCCGGAAGATAATCAAAAAGAATCCATAACAACACAAATCCAGCAAGCCTTTAATACAACAATTCAACAAACACCGAAAATGGATTCTCCAAACCTTGTAAAAAAAGATTTAAAATTAAACACAAAATATTACATAAGCCAAATAACTCCGCGTCCAAACGGAGTGCTGCTCAATGGTTTTGGCTCCGTGACCATAGAAAAACCTATGGTGCTGCAAAACCCATCTCGAATTGTCTACGATATTCCAAACACCCTTGTAAATCGAGAAATAAGAAATTCCGAATACCAACTCAATGAAACCGATTCTGTTAAAATCGGACAATTTGAAGTCAACAAGGCAAGAATTGTAAT
Source organism: Candidatus Gastranaerophilales bacterium (assembly GCA_944325675.1). Taxonomy (GTDB): domain Bacteria; phylum Cyanobacteriota; class Vampirovibrionia; order Gastranaerophilales; family Gastranaerophilaceae; genus SIG32. The sequence goes on along the minus strand of CALVAZ010000038.1, from coordinate 9,487 downwards.
AACCACTCCTAACGTAACAAAATATATCCCAATATATTCCACGGATAGTCAATCCCTTTTAATAGCGGACACCGATAAATTAAATCACACATCATTATTTAGTAACACCAGCGATATAATTTCTTACAATACAGAAAAAATAAATTCACAAACAAGTTCAATGATTTTGTCATTTAATCACCCTATTGTTCACGGAATTGACCGGGCAAATAATCGACTTATTGTCTATTTATATAACGTTTCAAGGTACAATGAGGATAACTTCAAGGAAATTTATAAAAATACAATATTTGCTAACAGTAACATAACTCTACTTCCCGGTATCGGTATGAAGCTTGTTTTGCCGACAGAACCTGATACCTTCATTAATACATATTTAGGAGCAGATAGCAAAACTCTTAAAATACAGGTAACAGCGCCTAAAAAGACAAAACCTCCAATTACATCAGCCAATAACGGTACCAGAAAAATTGTACTTGATGCAGGACACGGCGGCAGCGATGTTGGAGCAATACGTGATGGAATAACCGAAAAAGCAATAACTTTAGATGTTTCCAAAAGAGTTCGCGACATATTAACCAAAAAAGGTTATACTGTTGAAATGACTCGCGAAGCTGACGAAACAGTTTCATTGCAAGACAGGGTAGCCTTTAGCGAATCCAAAAATCCTGATATATTTGTCAGTATACACGTAAATTCAAGCGAAAAACCTGAAATTACGGGTATTGAAACTCATTATTACCATCAAGAGAGTTTATCACTGGCGCAAACAGTTCATGCCGCACTTGCAAGTAATATAAAGACGAAAAATCGCGGCTTGTTTAAATCTAAATTTTATGTTATAAATCATACTACATCACCTGCGATATTAGTCGAAATAGGATTTCTTTCTAATTCAAGTGAGAGAGCAGAGCTGGTAAGCGACAAGCGTAAACAAGCAACCGCAAAAGCAATTGCTGAAGGAGTTGAAAATTATTTCAAAGAAAACAAATAGACCTATAGCTTTTTTTGATTCAGGTGTCGGCGGACTTACTGTATATTCAAAATTAAAACAGCTTCTGCCATACGAGAATTACCTATACTTCGGCGATACCAAGCATATGCCGTATGGAGAAAAAACAGGGGAAGAACTACTTTCTTATGCAAGCCGAATTTTAGATTTTTTCGTCGAAAAAAATGCGAAAGCTGTTGTAATGGCTTGTAACACAACATCTTCACTGATTTACGACCAAATAAAAGATAAATATGATTTAAAAATTTACCCCATAATACAATCCGTAGCAAGTGTGTTAAGTAAACTTCCTATTAAAAAAATCGGAGTTTTCGCAACTCACGCTACTGTGAATTCAGGAGCCTACAAAATAGAACTCCAAAAAAGCAATCCAAGTATGGAAGTTTTTCAAATAGCTTGTCCTGAGTGGGTCAGAATAGTTGAAGAAAATAAAGCCAACCAACCGCAAAGCATTATTCAGATAAAAGAAAAGTTGGATGAAATGATGCAGTATAAACCTGAAAAAATCGTACTCGGCTGTACGCATTACCCTTATTTAATAAATATTCTGTCTAAATTTGAACCAAAAGAAATGTTTATAGATCCCGCTTTACATTTTGCGGAATACATAAAAAATGACTTGCAAAAAAATGATCTACTCCAAGCTGACGAAGGATTTGAAGAATTTTATGTAAGTTCTTCGCCTGAAAATTTCAAAGAATCTGCTAAAATGTTTTACTATTTGGATAATCTTCCTAAATTAATTCTCAACGACTAAACACCAAGTCAAAAGCCTCTTGATAGTTTTCTACGACAAAAATATTATCGGATTTATGCAAAATTCCGTTAGTTATGTTTAAAACAGTTGAATTTTCTTTCACTGCATAGACCGGAATATTTCTCTTAACAGCTTCAAAAACCGGAGTCGAACCTAAGCAATCATACGGCATAACAAGGTAATCCAGCTGTGAAACTTCGATTTCATCACCAATAACAGGGGCATTATCAAGCCCCGAGAGAATGCAAGGCAAAAATGTCGGCGTAATATATTCAGACGCAGCTTTTGGGTTCACAATATCAGAAGATATGGAAAAATCCCTGAACGCAGGTGAATGAGCGCAAGGAATTTTCAATTCTTTGGATATATAATGAGATATAATTGCCTCAACCCCGCCGACCGGATCTACTCCTATACCGTCAGAATAATTGATATTTTCCTCCTCAGGATCCTCAAACAAACAAACGATAGCAATAGCATCAGCACCTTTATCTAAAAGCCTTTCTGCAGATTTTTTAATTGTTTCAATATTTTTAACACTACCGACAGATATTCCTGTATCTGTCATAAAAAATTCAACCCCCACCTCAGAGTCGGTAATTTCATAACCTAATACATCAATCCCGTAAACAACCTTAACAGCATTTATAGTGTTTATATGTACATTTAAAACATCATTCGGTATTCCTTTATCAAAAACAACTCCGATTTTATTATTAAAAGAAGGTTTCAAACCAATTTCACCTTTAAAAAATGAATCTAAAGTATAGCCTTCAACATAAAGCATATTGTCCGTTATTCCGGAAAATCCACCAGCATTAACAACATTCGGATTAACAATAAGCTTAGAATTTTGGGCAAATTTCCTTGCCCAACCACTTGCATCGCCGGCGTAACCGCCAATAGATGCTCCTATTCCGGTTGGGACAACAAATGCACCTAATTTTTCGCCTGCATTTAACATAAAATAATTTTACAACAAAAAATCAAAAGATTTACCAAGGATAATTTTCCGGTATAGTCCATCCGCTAAGTTCTATCAATCTGCCACAATAAAACCTGGCATAAGCATCTGTATTTTCAGCATTGCAAGCATATTGGCTAGAATTACGCAGATAATCAACATTATTATTAAGATAATTAGCCCAAAACTTTACTCTAAAAGCATTACCATTTGCAGCCCCCGTCCAATCATACAAATCAAACACAAAAATATCCCGACCAATCTTATTTGGTTTTTGGACTCCGTTAATATCTGCCAAACACCAAATATAACCTGCAGGTACATTAAAGAAAAAAGAAAAAATTACACCATTGTTTAATACCATAAAATTAGTTACCCAACCAAGATTTCTATCAGGCTCAGTCGTTGAAGGAAGAATAACATAATCCTCTAATTCAGCTTTCTTCAATAATTTTGCCGATTTAAAATAAGGTAAATAATACTTCTGTATAAACGGTGCAACCTCTTCATAATATGTAGCTCTGATTTGAGGATATTGCCAAGTCTGCATAGGACCGTTGTCGACTTCAGATAGTCTCACTGCGTTATTAAGATCTGCATATACCTTTCTTAACTGTGTAACAGTTTGCTTTTTTTGATAATTTGCAACAAGCGTAGGAACAGTCAAAGCTGCCACAATTCCAATAATACCCAATGTAATCAATACTTCAGCTAACGTGAATCCTTTACTAAAAGTATACTTCATCATGATTGAATTATAGTTTTTGTTTATAATCTTGTCAATAGCCTTGTTAAATCTACTTAGATAGGATGCCCCCCCCCGTCCGTTTTTCTTAGCCTAACCATATATATTCCTCCACTTTTACTATCCCATTTTAGCAAGATTTTAGTATTTTGGCAACAAAAAAGCGAGTATAAAACTCGCTTTTTTATATCACATTTACTTTTTACTCATTATTGCCCGACTCCGCCATAGGAGAAGTCGTTTTTGATATTTGTTTGTAACAACTTAGTCCAAGTATTTTCAAATGAAGTTATCTCATTCAATCTTGTCTCAAGGTTATTCTTTTCCAATTCAAGCTCAGATTCCCAAGCCTCCAAAGATGACAATTCGAACTCGTGATCATTTTCATATTGCTCTACAATGACCATATATTCATCTTTTCCGTACCCATAATCTGGGTCATAATAGGCCTCTTGCAACTTCTGGTTATATTGTTGTTGTAATTCAGCACTCTTTCTTGAAGCAGAAACCATATCAAACATTACGCCGGATAACTGCTCATTAATAGCTGATTTTTGTTTTGTGTACATTAACAATGTTTCATGAATGTTAGAAATAGCCATCGCTCTGTCCTCTTATTTTTTATCTCTTACATATATAAAAACATTTAAATCAACCCGATTTCAATGTTTATCTTTTTCTTTACATTTGTTAATATTTCAGAATCAATCTCGTGTATGATGAATTTTAAAGATTTATGGTATAATAGGAATATATTAGGAGAGATAAAATGGATCAAGAAACTTATTTTAAGATTATGGGCTACGTTCCAACCGTTATAGAGGCATCTTCAAGGGGCGAACGTTCCTTCGATATTTTTTCAAGATTATTAAGAGAAAGAATTATATTTTTAGGAACAGAAATTGACGATGAAGTTGCAAATTCTGTCGTTGCACAGTTGCTATTATTAGACAGTGAAAACCCTGAAAAAGATATTATGTTATATATAAACAGTCCCGGTGGTGTAATAACAGCAGGTATGGCCATTTATGATACGATGCAACTTATTAAAGCTGACGTATCAACAATATGCTTAGGAGATGCAGCATCAATGGGAGCATTCTTGTTATGTTCCGGAGCAAAAGGCAAAAGAATGGCATTACCAAATTCAAGGGTAATGATTCACCAGCCTTTGGGCGGAGCTAAAGGTCAGGCAACAGATATTGAAATTGAAGCCAAAGAGATATTGAGAATGAAAGATATGTTAATAAGTATAATGGCTGAAAATTCAGGTCAACCTTATGAAAAGGTTAAAGAAGATTGTGAAAGAGATCACTTCTTAACAGCTCAAGAAGCTCTTGAATACGGACTCATCGACAAAGTTATCACAAGAGATAATAAATAGGTTTGTAACATAACTTAACAAAAAGCTCAAAAACATGCAATCGCTTGAGGTTGCATGTTTTTATATATTTGTAAAGGTTAAAAAAGGTTAGTTATTTAAAGGTAGGAGTTACGACGATGGCTATTTTAATGTTTATCGCTCGAAAACATGATCTGATTAGTCAACAGTTCAAATACCAGGCAAGGTTGCAAGAACTTACCAGAAAACTAAGTGATATGCAACAATATGCTGCAAATATTGCTGATGGATCAGTTTCAATGTTTGACATGATGAATACTCCAAGCTCAATGTTTGGTCGTACAATGATGTACATGACGTATTCACATAACATGGCGATTCAGGGAGCCCAAATGAATTTTATGGGTATGCAGCCTATGATTGCACAGCAAATAGCGCAAATGGATCCTAATTCACAAATGATGTATCAACAGTGGATTCAACAAAACTTGTATAAACAAGAGCGTGAACGCATTGCAAAAATGGAAGCAAAATTATTGAATGAACAAGAAAAAGAAATTATGCAAGAAAAAGAAAAAGTTGAATCTCAACTAAAAATGATAGAAGCTGAACTTGAAAGTGTCAAGGAAGCAGAGAAAAAAGGTATTGAAAGCTTTGCTCCTAAATATGTAGGCTAATCAATTAAATAAAAACTTTATTCCTATCCTTAAATCAACCTTTAAGGACTCACTTAAACGTGGGTCCTTTTTACATACATATAACTTTATCCACAGGGACATCAAATTTTTCATGCGGTAATTTGTTAACCATTAACTCTTTTGGCAAAACAACCAGCTTGAAGGCATTTTTACAGTATGGCAAAAATTTATCGTAAAAACCACCACCATAACCAAGCCTGTAATGTTCATTATCTGCCATAAGTGCAGGCACTATAATCAGATCCAGAATTTCAGGGTTAACCGGTTCTGTGCAAGGCTCCATAATATTTAGCTCTGACTTTTTCATCTGCCTTGAATATGGGCATGCCAATAGTTCTTGCCCTGATACTTTTGGAAAATAAAACTTTTTATCCAAATCAGATAGTAAATCCAGCAAATTTATCTCGTATTGCAACGGATAAAATAACATGACATTCTTAGCACTTTTATAACAACTCTCCTGTCGGATTTGTTCAACAATAAGAACGCTCAAAGTATTTATATCCAAACTTTTTCTTAATTCTTTGGCATATAATCTGTGGTCGGTTTTATTCTTCATTTTTTTAATATATAATAAATAAGCGATATTGTCTTCCCCTTGTGGGAGGACCGAAATCTTTGATTTCGAGGAGGGGTAAATATGGACAATTGCGAAAATAATTTAATAAACCCTAATTGGGCGCAACACGGTTATATCCAAGTATATACCGGCAACGGGAAAGGGAAAACTACCGCATCTTTGGGGTTAGCAATGAGGGCACTAGGCCGATGCTGGAAAGTTTTAATAGTAATGTTCACCAAAGGCGGAAATGATTACGGTGAATTGAATTCATTCATGAATTTGTCACCAACAATTAAAGACAATTTAAAAATAGTCCAAGCAGGTCTTGATAGAATTGTCTATAAAAACAATGAAACAGACGAAGATATAAAAGAAATTAAAAAAGGCTGGGAATTAGCTAAAGAAGCTATAAAAAATAATGAATATCAGCTTATAATTCTTGATGAAGCAAATATTGCAATAGATATGGGAATTCTTGATGTGGATGAAGTCGTTGAGGTTCTAAAGAATAAACCTGAGGAAATGGAAATTGTTTTGACAGGACGAAATGCACACCCAAAAATTATCGAAATTGCGCACTTAGTTTCTGAGATTAAGCCTATAAAGCATTACTGGGACACCGGCATTGTTGCTCGAAAGGGTATTGAATACTAATTTAACCGATTACTATGCACTTCTGCGCATTAAATCAGATATTTTTATCTCTTTTGATGCTTTCAAAACTAATTTACGAGGCTTTTGCACAGGTTCCTCTGTTTTGAACTGACATAAACCTACTTTTCTGTCATTGCATTCTTTTATCATAAATATGTCTTTGAAAAATTTTATTAAATCGTCCATGGGTAAATCTCCTATAACCTATATAATACATTAAAACTTCATAATGTGCAAATTTCATTAAACTTTATGTTATATTAGTTATGTATGAATAACCCTGATAATAATTTGAATAACAGTTATTATGAAACTTTAGATGAAAATTTTAACCATGCTTTAAATCTTTTTGAACAGGAATTATCTCAAAAAGAAATTTTAGGTTACTTAAAAAGCGGTAATATAGTGCAAAAACAAATAGCAGCACTCAAACTTAACCACCTAATCAATGATGCCGAAGCGCTCATACTTGTACAAAATCTCACCGGACAAGACGGAAAAATTCGTGAAGCAGTTTCGCTTAAAATTCTTGAGTTAATTCAAAATTCCGCTTATAGAGAATACTTTATCAGCCCGAAAATTTACGATATATTTCTTGAAGCAATAATTGATATAAATTCAAATGTTTGCAGAAACATAATCTCGTCAATTGAATACCTCAAAAATAACGAACTTTTTCAGACATATTTTCTGCCTAAATTGCTTAAAAATACCCAAAATTTGACCGATAAAGTGAAGGATTTTGACTTTCAAGACGGTAAATACAAAGTTAATAAAGAAGTTTTCAAACTATATTGGTACCTCGAAACAATTTATTCTTTAGGAGATTTGATAAATCCTAATATTATAAAAAACATAATTTCACAAACCAAAAATATTGATGAATACACCATTAGAGAAAAAACGGCAAAAATTCTAACCCTAAAGCAACTTAACGATGATGAATTTAATCTTATGCGTAAAGAACTCAAAAATGACAGAAACTATTATGTAAGAAGATTTTAAGCTACTTGAAAAATTTACACATGAAGTTTTGTTAAGAATTTTTTTGAAAAATTTTATGTAAAAGGCAATTTTCTTAACACAGTTTTTTTTATATAAGTACAAGGGGAATAGACGAATTATATAGGAGTTATGACTATGGCAAGAGTACTTATTTCAATGCCTGAAAAATTTTTGAGCGAAATTGATTCACTGGCAACAAACGAAAACCGCACTCGCTCAGAATTAATCAGAGAAGCATTACGTTCATATATGCACCGATCAGAAATCAGGAATAGCGGTAAAGCCGCAACAAATGCCGAACTATTGGAAGCACTTCTTGGATAAAGGTTAAATTTTAAAAAAGGCTAGGGGAAAAATGAAGGAATACGCAACAACAACTTTAGAAGAATATTTATCAACGGCAACAAACAATTCAAATTTAGTGATTGCTATACCGGCAAAAGCTATTAAGGAATTGGAAGCCGCAAAATATTCCAAAAATCGTTCTGAACTTATTACAAAGACACTCAAAAAATATTTAATCAATGTAACACAAGCAAGAACGAACGCTAAGATTGTTGAAGCGCTTTTAAGCTAAAAATTTAGACTAAAATAAAAAGAGGACTCAAATGAGTCCTCTTTTTTATATCTAACGCTGAGATAAAACTAAGCAATAATTTTATCAACAACACCAGCACCAACGGTACGTCCGCCTTCACGAATAGCGAATCTCATACCTTCTTCAATAGCAACAGGTGCAATCAATTCAACTGTCATAACAACGTTATCACCAGGCATTACCATTTGACCGTCAAATTGGATAGAACCTGTAACGTCAGTTGTTCTGATGTAGAATTGAGGTCTGTAACCAGGGAAGAATGGAGTGTGACGTCCGCCTTCTTCTTTTGTCAAAACGTAAACGTTAGCGGTAAATTTAGTGTGTGGGTGAATTGAACCAGGTTTTGCCAAAACTTGACCACGTTGGATTTCAGTTTTGTCAATACCACGAAGCAAAGCACCAATGTTGTCACCAGCTTGACCTTGGTCAAGTTGTTTTCTGAACATTTCAACACCGGTAACAGTTGTTTTCTTAGTTTCACCAAGACCAACCAACTCAACTTCGTCACCAACTTTAACGATACCACGTTCTACACGGCCTGTAGCAACTGTACCACGACCTGTGATTGAGAATACGTCTTCAACAGGCATCAAGAATGGCTTGTCTAAATCACGTTCAGGAGTTGGGAAGTAAGTATCAACTGCATCCATCAATTCCCAAATTTTGTCAACCCATTTATCTTGACCACGTTGAATACTAGGATTAGCTTGAACAGCTTCCAAAGCTTTCAAAGCAGAACCGTGGATGAACGGAATGTTATCACCATCGAATTCGTATGAAGAAAGAAGTTCTCTAACTTCCATTTCAACCAATTCTAATAATTCAGGATCGTCAACCATATCACATTTGTTCAAGAATACAACCAAGTTAGGAACACCAACTTGTCTTGCTAACAAGATGTGTTCACGAGTTTGAGGCATAGCACCGTCAGTTGCAGCAACTACAAGAATTGCACCGTCCATTTGAGCTGCACCAGTAATCATGTTTTTTACATAGTCAGCGTGGCCCGGGCAGTCTACGTGTGCATAGTGTCTTGCATCAGTTTCGTATTCTACGTGAGCAGTAGAGATGGTTATACCTCTTGCTTTTTCTTCAGGAGCAGCATCAATTTCATCAAATTTCTTTGCTTGAGCTTTACCTGCTGCAGCCA
>CALVAZ010000037.1 GCA_944325675.1 Candidatus Gastranaerophilales bacterium | reverse complement strand
CCCTTACCAAAGTTGAAAAAGACGTAGACAGAATGGTTAAAACAATGTTAAAGAACTCTTCTGTTATGTCAAGGTTAGAAAAAACAGGTACAGTAAGTACTGAAAAAGCCCTTGAAATAGGTCTTGTAGGTATGGCAGCAAGAGCCTGCGGAGTTACCTTAGATTCTCGTTTTGACTTTGCTGATGAATGCTTTAAAAGCTTGGCACTGCCAAGAAAACTATTTAAAGGAAAAGGAGATGTTAATTCAAGATTTAAATTAAGATATCAAGAAACCATGGAGTCTTTAAGCATAGTAAAAAGAATCCTTGAAATGCTTAAAAACGGATATAAAGAAGAAGTTTTAAACACCGAACAAAACAATATAAGCCCCGATTCTATGGCAATTTCAATTGTTGAAGGCTGGAGAGGCGAAGTTGTTCATATAGGAATGACTGATATGAACGCAAACCTTTCAAGATACAAAATTAAAGACCCGTCGTTTAACAACTGGTACGGTCTGGCTCTTGCGGTTAGAAACAACGGAGTATCTGACTTCCCGCTTTGTAACAAGAGCTTTAACTTATCCTACTGTGGAAATGATTTATAAGGAAAAAAATTATGTTTGATACGCTAAAATCAAGAATTTATCAGGGAAACCAATTTATAAAAGACATCAAAAACGCCCCTATGCGCGAACAATTCAGAGGATTACCAAAACTGTGCAAACAAAACTGTACAGAGTGCAAAAAATGCCTCTCTATCTGCCCTACTGGAGCACTTAGTCTTGAACCTTTCTCAATTGATATGGGAAAATGCACATTCTGTGGAGCTTGCAAAAACATATGCAAACAAGGAGCAATTGATTTTACAAACTTCTATAAATTAAGCTCTACAAAAAGAGAAAACTTAATTATAAAAGAAGATATGACTCCTCAAGAATATGAAAAAACAGCTATTGAAGTTAGAAAAGAAATAAAAAGAGTATTTAAAAAATCTCTAAAATTAAGACAAGTTTCAGCTGCAGGCTGCAACGGATGCGAAATGGAGCTTAACGCTTGTTCTAACGTAAACTTTGATATGGGAAGATTCGGTATAGATTTTGTTGCATCACCCCGCCATGCCGATGGACTTGTAATAACAGGACCTATTTCAGAAAATATGGCATATGCGCTTGAAGACTGCTACAAGTCAACTCCTGACCCAAAAATCGTTATACTTTGCGGCTCTTGCGCTATTTCAGGAGGAGTTTTCCAAAACAGCGACAAGTTGAATCGTGAATTTTTAGACAAGTATCCTATAGACCTATATATCCCAGGTTGCCCCGTGCACCCGCTAACATTTATTAACGGAGTTTTAGGGTTTATATCGGGAAAATAAACAAAAAATCTAAAAATTACCCCGCTTGGATAATCCTTGCGGGGTTAATTTTATCTATATGCTATCAAGCGCACAGTCTATATCTTTTAGAATATCATCAACATTTTCTAAACCAACAGAAAGCCTTACAAGACCGGGGTTTATACCGCAAGCAACTAACTGCTCGTCTGTTAATTGTCTGTGTGTAGCTGACGCAGGGTGAAGTACGCAAGTTCTGATGTCTGCAACATGCACTTCATTTGATGCCATTTTTAGACTGTCCATAAACTTAATACCGTTTTCCTTGCCGCCTTTTAGGGTTACTGCCATAACACCGCTTTGACCGTTAGGCAAATATTTCATAGCCAGTTTATGATACTTGTTATCCTCTAAGCCGGGGTAGTTAAGGTGCTCTACTTTTGGATGATTAGCCAAATACTTAGCAACCGTCATAGCGTTTTTGCAATATCTTTCCATTCTTATTGCAAGAGTTTCAAGCCCGATATTTAAAAGAAAACCGCTGTGACCTGAAGGGTAAGCACCAAAGTCGCGCATTAACTGCATTCTTGCTTTTATAATGTATGGAGCAAATGAATAATCTCTTGTATATATTGTCCCATGGTAAGATTCATCAGGTTCACAAAACTCTGGGAACTTACCGTTAGTATAGTCAAATTTAGCACCGTCAACTATTACGCCGCCAACTTGAAGCGCGTGCCCATCCATATACTTTGAAGTAGAATGCACAACAATATCTGCACCAAAGTCTATTGGTTTACATAAGATTGGTGTAGCAAAAGTATTATCTACAATAAGCGGAAGCCCGTTTTTATGTGCAACTTTAGCGAACTTTTCAATGTCTAATATGTGAAGCGAAGGGTTAGTTAGAGTTTCACCAAATATTGCTTTGGTATTAGGTTTAATCTTAGATTGTATTTCATCCTCATCGGCGTCAACATCTACAAATATGCACTCAATTCCAAGTTTCTTTAAGGTATAAGCAAAAAGATTTACCGTACCGCCATATATTGCACTTGCGCTGATAAAACTGTCCCCTGCCTGACAGAGGTTCAATATGGACATCAAAGACGCCATCTGACCGGAGGAGGTACACATAGCCGCCACGCCGTGTTCTAAGTCAGCTATTTTCTTTTCTACAACATCAACCGTAGGGTTGGTAAATCTTGAATAAATGTGAGATTTAGTAGGGTCATCAAAAACCGCGGCAATCTCTTGAGTTGAGTTGTAACGGAAAGTTGTACTTTGGTAAATAGGCATTACCCTTGGTCCGCCATTTTCGGGTGTGTAGCCCGAGTGTAGACATTTAGTTTCATCTAGCATAATCTTATTCCTCAATAATATTTATTTAAAAATAATACCACAGGAATGTTTTTTGTGTTATTAAAATAACAGATAAAAGGAGGGGTTCAATGAAAGTACTTTTGGTTAATTCAAGTTCACGCAAAAACGGCTGCACAAACAGAGCACTTTGCGAAGGTGCAAGCCAACTGAATAAAGAAGGTATTGAAACAGAAATTTATCAAATACAAACAAATGTCAAAGACTGTGTC
>CALVAZ010000036.1 GCA_944325675.1 Candidatus Gastranaerophilales bacterium | reverse complement strand
TTTTCAAAACACTTGCAAGAAAATATTTACACAACCCGCGACGACAGAATTGTATTTCAGGTAATGGCATCTTCAAAAAGTAAAATCCCCGGAATAGTCCACGACGTTTCAGCCTCCAGCAAAACTTTTTATATAGAGCCTGAACAGATTGTTCCGCTTAATAACAAAATAAGAGAAACTAAATCAAAAATTCACGCGGAATTTATAAGAATTTTATCAAAATTGACCTCTTTAGTGAAAGAGGTTATGCCGGAACTTATAAAATCAGAAGACCTTCTCTCTCAAATAGATTTTCACTTTGCAAAAGCAAGATATGCTGTGAAATTTCAGGCAATAGAACCGGAAATTTTATCTGAAAAAGAAATACTAATCGAAAATATGCGACACCCGCTTTTGATAGAACACAGCGAAAATGTTGTCGCAAATAATTTTGAAACAGGTAAAGAATATAAATCAGTCATAATCACAGGTTCTAACACAGGCGGAAAAACTGTCACAATAAAAACTATAGGACTTTTCCTTTTAATGACAAAAGCAGGAATGTTCCTACCGTGCACGATGGCAAAAATTTACCCGTTCAAAAAAGTTTTTGCCGATATAGGCGATGCCCAAAATATTCAACAAAGCCTTTCAACTTTTTCATCACATATGACAAATATAATAGAGATAGTTAATAATGCTGACGATGAGACTTACGTTTTGCTTGACGAAATTTGTGCCGGAACTGACCCGGTTGAAGGTGCCGTTTTAGCACAAGTCATACTTGAAAATCTCGCCCAAAAGGGAGTGTTTTCAACAATAACTACCCACTATGGTGAACTGAAATCTTTAGAATACGTAAATCCATATTTCAAAAACGCCTCGGTAGAATTTGATACGGAAAGCCTAAAACCCACATATAAACTTCAGCTTGGTATTCCGGGATTAAGTAACGCTATTGCAATATCTTCCAATTTAGGGCTGGAAAAAAGTATAGTGGAAAAAGCAAAAAATATTCTTGTATCACAAAAAGATCCATCTATTTTGGTTGTGGAAAAATTACAAGAAACTCAACAGCAATTATCAAAAAACCTTGAGGAAGCTGAAGAATTAAGAGAGACATCCCTTTCCGTAAAAAAAGAATACGAAGAAAATCTTTCAAATATCAAAAAAGACAAGAAAAAAACAATTAAAAACATCAAAGATAAATTTGACAGAGAATTAATGGAAGTTAAGGCAGAAATTAAAGATATACTGGATGAATTAAGACGCGAAAAATCCGAAAAAATAGCCCGCAGGTCCTATGCAAGACTTGCAAAACTTGAACAAAATTTCCGCGGAAAACTTGACGAACATGAAGAAAAACAAAAGTATTTGGAAATTGATTGGGAAAAAGTCCAAAATGGCGATAAGGTTATGCTAAAGGACTTGCACCAATCAGTAACGGTTCTCTCTAAACCTGACAAGCACGGTAACGTATTCGTTCAAATGGGTAACATAAAAACAAAAATTAAAACAGACAAACTTGCAGTAATTGACGAAAATTACAAAGAACCCGTAAAAATATATACACCGAGCAGCTTTGAAAAATTTGAATTAAAGCGTCTAAATTTGTCCAACACACTTGATTTGAGGGGGTATAGGGTTGAAGATGCGCTGGACAGCTTAGAATTTTATCTGGACAAAGCAAGCCTTGCAAATTTATCACCGGTTACCATAATTCACGGTCACGGCACAGGTGCATTAAAGTCAGCAGTAAGAGATTTTCTGTCAACATCCCCTTATGTAGCCAAATTCCGTCCCGGAGAAGATACCGAAGGTGGCGACGGTGTGAGTATTATTGATATTAATTAGCATATTTACAATATTTGATTTATATGTTAAAATTTTCAAAGTATAAGGAGAAATCAATATGGATATAACAACACTGAGAGAACAAAATGAGCTTGTAAATTTGTTTTGCAACCTTGCACAAATACCATCACCATCACTTGGCGAAGAAAATTTAATAAATTGGATTGTGCAATACTGTGAAGAAAATAGCTTGGAGTGTGAGCTTGACGGTTATAAAAATATCCATATAAAAGTAGACGCTACCGATGACACAAAACAGCCGCTGCTTTTATCCGCCCACATGGACGTAATAGGTGATGATTCTGCAGTAAAAATTTACCTGGACGGTGATTTGATAAAAGCAGAAGGCAGAACTCTTGGCGCTGATGACAAAGCAGGGGTTGCAAACGCTTTGTATTTTGCAACCAAACTTGCAAAAAATACAGAAATTAAACACGGTGGACTTGAGCTTGTATTTACACGTGATGAAGAATCCGGTATGACCGGCATTAGAAGTGTTGATTTTTCCAAATTAAAATCAAAATACGTTTTAGTCCTTGATAGTGACTCTTTGGGACAGCTTTTAACGTCAGGTGCAAGCTACACGATGGTTCGCGTTGAGGTAAATGCTTTCAAAGGCGGTCATTCAGGTATAGATATCGGTGATAAAACAAGAGAAAATGCAGCCAAATTGATAGCAGATCTTGTATCTGATTTTCCGCAAGGTGTTTTCCATTCTGAAAACGGAAAAGTTGTTACCTCTTGTAACATAGGCGGCATTTCTTCCGGCAAACTTGATGTTACTAATATAATTAATACACACGGTGAAGCAACTTATTCAATAAGAAGCTCTAGCCGACAAAAAGAAGAAGAACTAAAAGATCTGATGAAATTTTTGGTTGACGACTTTAATAAGGAATATGCAGGTATTGCTCAAGCGCAAATAACTTTCAAAGAACACATGCCGGCATTCGAAAAAGTTGATGACGATTATATCCCAATTTTATTCGAAAAAGTAGCCCAAAAAGAAGGTATTACACCAGAGATTTCATCCTTCCACGCAGGCGCAGAAACACATATTTATGCGAACCAAACAAACGCAAGTGGTGAAAAATTCGCACCATATCTTGTAGGTCTTGCCACAGTATGCAATATGCATTCAGATAAAGAATACGTTGATTATAAAACTATGCTTGAAGGGCAAAAACTTCTTCAATCATTCTTTGCGGCATATAATGCCTGATGATTATGAAAATGCTTTGAACGAACGTTCCGTATTTTTCTCTATAACACTTTTTACTGATTCATATTCGGTTTGAAGTGCAGAGTGTTCGGTATCAAGTTTTTTGATATCATTATCGTATTTTTTATCTTTTGCTTCTATTTCATTTAATTTTTTATTGTATTCAGCTTCGGCTCTTGCAATAGCCACAGCATCTTCTGTTGATGTGATATCAGAACAAGAACTGTATGTAGTTGCCATCCATTTTGTAGTTTTAAGACCTGTTTCATCCTCAGCTTCATCAACAAATTGCACTTTTTCTAAGGTAACAACACCATGTTCAAGCGCAAATTGTAACCATTCTTGGCTTGTGAGTAAGTTATCATCAAGCTGTTTGTAGTAGGTGCCTTTTTCGCCTTCAACAGATTTACGATCACTTTCACCATTCATTCTGTGCCATAAGTTTACATACCAAGAAGTCTTTGGATCATCTTCATCCGGAATCTTACTTACGGGCAAATTAGCAAGATCATCCATATACGCATCATATAAATCATTACAAGAATTCTGCCAAGAATAAATTCCCTGCCAAGTTTCTTCCCAAATCTTGTGGTTTTGCTCGTATTCTTCCCACTGTTTTTGGTACTTTTCATTAAATTCATCTTGGCCTTTTTGTTCTAATCCAGCTAAATCAGTATAGAATTGCTCCCAGGATGTATATAGAGCGCTTCCAGATTTGGCGTTTTCAGAGCTATTGATTGAAAAAGCTGATGAATTTATACTGTATTTATTCTTTGACAAGTAATTTACAACATCACAATACAAATCAATTAAACTTTGAATTAACTCTTGAACACATTCATAATCAGCAAGATCATCTTGTTTTAGCGCAGCCAAAAGCCCAGTCGCAGCATCTTTACCGGAACCAGCAAACCCTGTGGTTAAACTATTATTTGTAAGTGTACCTGTAGGAGTAATACTGATCGTACCATCAGAATTAGTTATGGTAGTTCTGTTTCCATCCTCGTCAACACCAAACCCATTTGGACCCCAAATCAAATGACATAAGTTATGCTCCATGTGCCAAATACCTGCATCGCTTGAACCACTTACAGAACTATGACAAGCAGAATTATTATAAGCGGCTGCCAAAGCAGCAAAATCGGGCATATCAACAGCAGGAGGCTCTTGAGGTTCATCACCGGGATATGGCGGAACATCCGTTAATTTTGCAATCAAACTACCGTAAGAACCGGATTCTTTGCCCGATACTTGAATAGCCGAAATCTGGCCAGCCCATGATTCGTAATCTTGTTGGCTCATTCCGGAATTTGGCTGTCCTATCCAACCGGGAACATTTAATCCTCCAAAATCAACTAAAGGTTTTTCTGCATCTAAATCATAAAATTTAGCATAATCATTACCATAAATTGACTGTAAAGCATATATAAATTGAGGATTATCAGTTAATTCAACTCCATAAAGCTGTACAAAATCGTTAACACTGTTACTTGCCTCGAAATTCGCAGCATCTGTTGAATTTACTAACAATTGACCTGAAGTATTTGAAATACCGTATTGATTCTTTAAATCACTATATTGATACATTATTGCTGGTGTAAGCTCTGCCTCTGTTGCATTTCCGTTGGCATCATAAGTTCTATACATTAACTTCGTAGCACTTAATGCTTCAATATATTCTTGGCTGGCCTCTTGAGTTTTGTCAGCAAGACGCACTTTTGAATTTGCAATCTGTTGAGAATGCAATTCATTATCGGATAACCTTGCGGTTATGCTTAATAATCTTGCTTGTGAGGCCGCTAATCCCATAATTTCCTTTCGTTTTTGCGTACATTTTCCTTTGATACACATGGATCTACGGTATTTTTAATATCATTCTTTAATATGGGATGGCCATTGTTACAAAAATTTACATTAAAAAAGAACGGTCAAAATAACCGTTCTTTTTACACAAATCTATATTTCAACTAAATCGAAAAAGTTTCAGGATTCAAATCAAAATCCAACGGATTTTCATCAACAACTTCAACCTGAAGTTTTTCTTCTACTCTGGAAACAACCGGAGCAGGTGCAGCTTTTGGAGCAGCAGTGACCGCGTTTGTTTTAGGCTTAGTTGCATTTATCATAGCCGGATCAGGGTTGGCTTTTAGTCTGTTATAATCCGTCATAATCTTTGCGATAAATCTTTTTGTTTCAGCATACGGCGGAACTTTGTTATTGTATCTCTTAACATTACCCGGGCCTGCATTATAAGCAGCTAATGCTAATTCCATAGAACCAAACATCTTATACATATTCTTATAGTACATAATACCGCCGCGAATATTATCGTTCAAGGAATATGCGTTTAAGCCCATTCTCTTCGCCGTTGAAGGCATTAATTGGAAAACTCCGACTGCGCCGTGTGCGCTTCTGGCTTCGTGTCTAAAGCCTGACTCTGCTCTTGCAATACTTAAAGCGATTGCCGGATCAACACCCATTTCGATTGAATGTTTTACTATCGTCGCCTTAATCGTGTTTACGTCTGCAGCCTGTACCTGAGTAAATGACATAAACACTACTGCAATAGTGAATAGTAATAATTTTTTCAAAATGTAATCCTCTGGTTGTAAATTGAAATCCTCCAAGCCTCCATTAAACGGTTGTTTTTTGTCTAATTTATAACTCTTTGGAATAATCTTTATATAAGTATAATAGTACAAAAATTTTAAATTTCAAGTCTTAATAAAAAACGTCCCAAACAGCAGCACCCCAAAGACCAGGTATAATGAGCCTTTTCATTGCTTAACATTTAGTGTAAAAAATACCTTATATAAACATTTTTTTATTATTAATTTTGTGTTAAAATAATAAGTGTTAGAAGAAATAAGAGGTAAAAAATGGACAAAAAGAATTTGGCAACAATCGGAGTATTTGGCGGATCAGGATTTTATAAATTTTTAGATGATATCGAAGAAATAAAAATAGAAACACCTTATGGAATGCCCAGCGATAATGTATTTTTAGGTAAAATCGGCCATCATAAAGTTGCCTTTATGCCAAGACACGGGCGTAACCACACCATTTTACCTCATCAAATAAATTACCGAGCAAACGTGTGGGCAATGAAATCAATAGGATGTGAAAGAGTTATTTCACCTTGTGCAGCGGGAAGTTTGCAAAAAGAGGTTAAACCGGGTGATTTTGTAATTTGTGATCAATTTATAGACTGGACAGACGGCAGGAAATCAACCTTCTTTGAAGGTCCTATCGTTACGCACCCGTCAGCCGCCGATCCATACTGCCCTGAGCTTAGAAAACTGGCTATTGAAGAAGGGAAAAAGTTAGGTATTAATATTCATGAAACAGGCACCGTCGTTGTCATAAACGGGCCGAGATTTTCAACAAAAGCCGAATCCAAATTCTTTACCAACCAAGGTTGGCAAGTAATAAATATGTCAGCTTATCCTGAAGCATATTTAGTTAAGGAGATGGACATGTGTCCGTTGAATATTTCGCTTATAACTGACTATGACGCAGGTTTGGTAGGTGACGTACCACCGGTTTCACACCACGCAGTAATAGAAGTATTCAATAATAACGTTGCAAACTTAAAGAGTCTTTTGTTCAACATGATAGAAAAGATTCCGACAGAACGCAAAAATTGCGAATGCGCGTTTACAAAGAAAAATTCACAATTATAAAAAGGGATAAAAAATGAATGGAATAATACACGGAATCAACAACATATTCAATTTGTATTTCTTTTTGATAATATTGAGAATATTTTTGAGCTGGATTCCGAGTGTAAGATGGGAAAAGCAACCTTGGAGTACACTACGAGAAATAACTGATATCTACCTGAATTTATTCCGGAGATGGATACCTCCGTTGGGGAGTTTGGATTTTTCTCCGATTGTGGCTTTGATTGTACTGCAAATAGTACAAAACGTTATAATTTATGCACTTATTAATGTGAGATTGTAAAAAAAGTATATTTAAGGTAATGTAAATTTGTTATGAAAATAGTAATTTTTGGAGCTACGGAAGTTGGTTGTTTACTTGCAACAGAATTTTTCGAAGACCACGATATAACTATAATAGACAGAGAAGAAAACAGAACTGATGAATTTAACAAACTTGATATAAGCTTTGTTCAAGGTAACGCTTCAGATCCTGAAGTTTTGAAGCAAGCTGATATAAGAAATGCTGACGTATTTATTGCTTGTACAGCGATTGATGAAGCAAATATTGTTGCTTGTCTTGCTGCAAAAAAATTAAGCGGTGTAAGAACAATTTGTTTCGTTAGCAAAGAAGAATACAAAAATGCACTGAACTCCGGCAGTAATGACGACTATTATTGCGATTTCTTTATAGATTATATAATTTGGCCGGAAGAACTTCTTACTCAAGACATCTTCCGAATAGTAACAGTAGCACATGCCCTTGATGTTGAAAACTTTGCAGACGGTAAAGCACGTTTACTTGAATACAAAGTACATTCCGGTCTTGCAATTGTAAATAAAAAAATAAAAGATATAGGATTTACAAAAGACACGATTATAGTAGGACTTACAAGGGATTGCAAACTTTTTATTCCGAACGGAGACACCGAAATTCTTGAAGGTGATAAACTCATCTTTATGGGTACCCCACGCTCTTTAGATGTATTAGCGGGAACATTTTTCCACGAAAAAGAGCAGGTCAAATCCGCGGCAATTATTGGCGGTGGGAACGTCGGTGCAATGCTTGCAAAAAGTTTGGATGATTTAAAAATTAAAACAAAAATCATCGAGAAAGATTATGAAAGATGCCAATATCTCGCAC
>CALVAZ010000035.1 GCA_944325675.1 Candidatus Gastranaerophilales bacterium | reverse complement strand
TGGATAAGAGTTTGAGCATGAAGCATCTCTATCGCACAGGCAGTCGGAATTGCATCTTCAATGTTCCCTCCAAACATACTGCAAGATTCAAGACACATGACAGGTCTGAGTCTTTTGCCCGGAAGTGTTACCGTGTATTTCATGGATTTGAATATGTCTTCAGGATATTCTATTTCCATAAATTTTTCTAAGTTTTCGTTGACTAATTGAATGTACTTATTCATTTTCATCTATTTCCTTGTATAATTGCTGTTTTAGAGTATTTCTCGCGCTTTGCCTTTTTTTACCGCTAATTTTTGCAACCTGTTTGTTATTTATAATTTTTCTGCTTTGTTCGACCTTTTTGCCTTCATATTTAACTTTTTCCTTAAACTCCATAGCCTCTTCTACAAAGGCTAAGTAGCTCTCATATCTTGATAAATCTATCTTATCTAAATTTGCAAGAACAGCACATCCATCTTCATTTTTGTGAAGACAATCGCCGTACTTACATCCTTCACGAAATTTAGCTATGTCATCGAACAACAAATCAACATCCGCAGGCATTATAAAATCGAATTTCACGTTACTAAACCCTGGTGTATCAACCATTCTTGATGTTTCGTTTATTTTAACGATTTCACAATGACGCGTAGTGTGAGTTCCTCGGCCTATTTTTTCACTAACCTGCTTTGTTTTTAGCTTAAGTTCAGGATTTAAAGCATTAATCAAACTTGACTTTCCTGCACCTGAAGTCCCACAAAGAACACTTGTCTTGTCTTTTAATAGTTTTTCAAAATTCTTGAGCCCTTTGTGCTCAACTGCCGATGTAAATACAATTTCGTAACCTAAAGGCTCATATATTGAATAGATTCTGTCTTTTAATTTTCTGTCATCAAGTAAGTCACTTTTGTTGAAACACAATAAAACATTTATTCCATGATATTTAGCAAGTGCAATATACCTGTTCAATTGTACTAAATTTAAATCAGGCTCTTTCAATGCTGAAACAATCACAATCTGATCAATATTGGCAACACTTGGACGTGAAATAAAATTTTTACGCGGAATTATTCCATCTATGACACCATTTTTAAACTCCACAAAATCACCCACCAGTATCCGTTCTTTTTGTTTTTTCAATACCTCACGGATTTTACATTCATGATACTTTTCACCATCATCAACGTAATAAAAATCTGAATGTATTTTGTAGATTTGTCCTTCTGCCATTACAAGCTTATTTTAGCACAAAAATTATTTTTATTTTTTATACAAATATTCATAACTGCAACCTGCTCCTGATGAACCATATATGGCATTAATATTCCCATTTGCATCCGTGGAGGCTCCAATATCAGGAGAACATCCTTGATATCCACTTGTTTCAACTTTTGTACCTTCTGCCCCATAAGGCTTGAAATGTAATTCTTCAACATATTGAGCTTGATAGTAGTTACCACCGGAGACCAAACTTATCGCATATACATCCTTCCCTACAACATTAGGACCGCCATTAAAATTATTAACATCAACAACAATAGTCAAACCACTAAATAACCCACCAAAATATATTGCTGCCCCATTTTTTAATAAGACTGCTTTACTAGCAAAATCATATGCATTTAATTTTCCACCAGCCAAAGTTGTGTATCTGGAGTAAATGTTTGCTACGCCTGACCATTTATATTTAATTTGGGAATCCTTATAATGTTCATAGTTATCACATATATTTTTATCATAATCTTTACTTACACCACAAGTATCTACTACACGCACATGTTTTAACATTGCCTCTATGAATTCACTCGTAGGGTAATAATCATTGAGTGCTGATGCTACCATTTTAGGATTTTCGGCAACAACCATTTTGAATGCATTATTCAAAATAGCATAACACTCTTTCCATTTTGCATGAAAATGTGCTTCCTGTATTTTATTTACTAATGTCGGAATTGTTAAAGCCGCGACTATTCCTACTACTGCAAGTGTTATTAATACTTCTGCTAATGTAAAACCTTTTCTCGCTTTTTGACTAACACCTAATAAATCTGAACATTGTCCAATTTGGCGGATCCAACGGCTACGTTGGCTTAGAAGAGTCGCCCCCCCCCGTTAAGTGCGCTGTTTTTCTCCATTTTAGCCTCCTTATGTATGATAATCATATCACTTTTTTGTGATTTTGGCAATGTTTTAAACTTATCAATTTGTTAAGTGACTTTGAAATTTAAAATTTTTGTGTTATCATCAGGATATTCAAGAAGATATATTTAGTAAAAGGGGAAAAATATGATTTCAGTAAACGACTTAAAAACAGGCTTGACTCTTGAATTAGACAATGGTTTATGGTCAGTAGTCGAGTTTTTGCACGTTAAGCCGGGTAAAGGCGCAGCTTTTGTAAGATCAAAACTTAAAAACGTTGAAACAGGGCAAGTAGTTGAAAAAACATTCCGTGCCGGTGAAAAAGTTGCAAAAGCTATGCTTGACAGACGTGAAATGCAATACTTATACAAAGAAGGTAAAGAATTCGTTATGATGGATATGGAGTCGTACGAACAATTACAACTCACAGAAGACCAAGTTGGCGGCGGCATTAAATATTTAAAAGAAAACATGGTAGTTCAAGTATTAATGCACGATGCAAGAATTATCGGTGTTGATATTCCGGCACACGTTGAATTGGAAGTTGTTGACACACCTCCGTCAGAAAAGGGTAACACTGCTCAAGGCGGTACAAAACCTGCAAAACTTGAAACAGGGGCAGTTGTTAACGTTCCGTTCTTCATCTCTAACGGGGATAAAATCAGAGTTGATACCAGAACCAACGAATACCTCGATAGAGCGTAATTAATAAATGAAAGGTCTAAATATGAAATTTGATACAGAATATATTGAAAAATTAGCTGATATTATTGCTGAAAAAGGTTTGACAGAAATTTCTCTTGAAGACGGCAACCAAGCTATTACCTTGAGAAAAGAAATCTTCACCGGCGCAGTACAAGTTGCAGCACCGCAAGCAGTTG
The DNA here is from genome assembly GCA_944325675.1 of Candidatus Gastranaerophilales bacterium. Lineage (GTDB taxonomy): Bacteria > Cyanobacteriota > Vampirovibrionia > Gastranaerophilales > Gastranaerophilaceae > SIG32. The sequence continues at coordinate 22,510 of CALVAZ010000035.1, read as the reverse complement.
CAGCACCTCAGGCTGCTGCTCAACCTGCACAAGCTGCAGCTCCCAAACAAGAAGCTAAAAAAGGCACTCCTGTTACATCACCGATGGTTGGTACATTTTATAAATCACCTTCACCGGATGCAAAACCTTTTGTTGAAGTCGGTCAAACGATTTCTAAAGGTGATGTGGTTTGTATCGTCGAAGCAATGAAATTGATGAATGAAATTGAATCAGAAGTTTCAGGCAAAGTTGTTGAAATTTGTGTTGATGACGGTCAACCTGTAGAATTCGGACAAGTATTAATGTATATAGAATAGAGATAATAAAGTGTGATTTGCCAAAAGCCTTCACACTTTATTATTTTAAGTATGATTTTTAAAAGGGATAACTGATGTTTAGAAAAGTATTAATAGCAAACCGCGGTGAAATTGCGGTAAGGATTATAAGAGCATGCCGTGAAATCGGAATTCCGACGGTTGCAATTTATTCACAAGCCGACGCAAATTCATTACATGTAAGATTAGCAACTGAGGCTTATTGCATAGGACCTGCAGCAAGTTCCCAAAGCTACTTGAGCATACCTGCAATAATATCTGCAGCTTTAGTTTCAGGGGCAGATGCAATACACCCCGGATACGGTTTTATGTCTGAAAGAGCCGATTTTGCGGAAATTTGCGCAAAACATAATATCAAATTTATAGGACCGACTCCGGAAGCTATGCATAAAATGGGTGATAAAGCCACCGCTCGCAAAACTATGATAGAAAATGACGTGCCGGTAACTCCCGGTACAGGAATTCTCAAAACTCCTGAAGAGGTTAAGGAATTTGCCAAAAAAGCAGGTTATCCTATTATCTTGAAAGCTACTGCAGGCGGCGGCGGAAAGGGTATGAGAATTGTCAGAAGTGACGACGAAGTTGAAACAAACATGAGCCTTTGCCAATCCGAAGCACAGAATTTCTTTGGAAACCCTGATGTTTATGCAGAAAAATATTTGGAAAACCCAAGACACATCGAAGTACAAATTTTGGCCGACCAATACGGCAACGTAGTACACCTTGGAGAACGTGACTGTTCTATACAACGCAGACACCAAAAGTTGATTGAAGAAGCACCTTCACCTGCGATTAACGAAGAAACACGTCGTGAAATGGGTGCTGCAGCCGTTCGTGCGGCGAAAGCCATTAACTACGAAGGTGCCGGAACATGCGAATTTTTGCTTGACCATGACGGCAAGTGGTATTTTATGGAAATGAATACACGTATTCAGGTTGAACACTGTGTAACCGAAATGATTTCAAACGTTGACCTCGTAAGAGAACAGATAATGGTTGCTGCAGGTGAAAAACTTGATTTCACGCAAGACGAGATTGTTTTAAGAGGCCATGCAATAGAATGCAGAATTAATGCTGAAAATCCCGAAAAGGACTTTATGCCTAATCCCGGCCAAATTACAGGATATGTGACACCGGGCGGCTTTGGCGTCAGAGTTGATTCTCACGTTTATCAAGACTATTCAATACCGCCTTATTACGATTCTATGATAGGTAAATTAATATGCTGGGGCAGAACAAGAAATGAAGCCAGACGCAGAATGTACCGTGCGTTGAAGGAATATGTCGTAACCGGTATTGAAACCACGATTCCTTTCCACCAAGACATCGTCGAGGATGAAGTGTTTATAAGCGGAAACTTTAACACCGGTTTCATTGAAGATTATTACAAAAGAAAAGGTAAAAAATAATAACTCCGACCTAAAAAAATTTAAAAAATAAAAAATAAAGGGAAGTATCAAATGACACTTCCCTTTATAAATGAACAAAATTCAATTATTTGCCGTTAACAGCAGTTTTGAACTTTTTACCTGCAGAGAAAGCAGGAACTGTTTTAGCAGCAATTTTAAGTTCTTTACCAGTTTGTGGATTTCTACCAACTCTTGCTGCTCTTTTGCGAGCTTCGAAAGTACCGAAACCAACTAAAGTAACTTTTTTACCTTTAGCAACTGTTTTTTGGATTGTATCAACCCAAGCGCTTAAAACTTCAGCTGCTTCTTTTTGAGTAACACTAGCTTTTTTAGCGATTTCTTGTACTAATTCTTCTTTGTTCATAATAAAACTCCTCTTTTTGTGTACATGCTAATTATATCCGAACTTTCTCTATATGCAAGTAGTTTACAATAATTAAAATTTGAAAACAGTTATAGTACATTGCAAAACCGTAAACAAAAAGTAATAAACCGCATAAAACAAAGCTTTTTTTTTATTTTTTTTGTACAATATTTAATGGGTTGAAGTTATGAAAGAAAGATTACTTTTATTCACTATAGTACTTGGTTTGGGAGTGTTTATATACATCTTCCAAAGTTACTTTAACACAGTTTGGGGCTTAGCATTTTTGATTGTTGCAATGGCTTTGTATGCTTTATTTACAAATTTGGCATACAAAATTAAAAGCAGGCAATTACAAAAATACCCGCAAATTATTAATGAAAATTACAAACCATTCGTATCGATAATGATACCGGCACATAATGAAGAAGGTGTTATATCAGAGACTGTCCAAAACATTTTACAACTGGATTATGAACCTTTTGAAATTATTGTTATTGATGACAGAAGCAGTGATAACACAGCATCGGTTATTAAGGATTTAGAAAAGAAGTATGATAAGGTGATGGCATTTATAAGACCGAAAGATGCTTTCCCGGGGAAATCCGCAGTGTTAAACGATGCATTGCCATATACCAAGGGTGAAGCCATACTGGTATTTGACGCTGACGCCCGAGTAGACTCTGATTTTCTTACCAAACTCGTACCAAATCTTGAACCGCAGGATGTTGGAGCCGTTCAAGCAAGAAAAGTTATTCGAAATAAAGACGAAAATATTTTGACGCGTTGCCAGAATAACGAAATGACGATGGATACACACTTCCAAGTCGGAAGAGATTCCGTTAAAGGCGCGGTTGAACTCCGAGGAAACGGCGAGTTGATTAAACGCCAAGCATTAGAAGATATCGGAGGCTGGAATAATTACACGATAACAGACGACCTTGATATGTCAACAAGATTGCATATAAAAGGTTGGGACGTAAGATTTTGTAAAGATGCAATTGTTTATGAAGAGGGTATAATTTATCTTTGGCCGCTTTACAGGCAACGCAGACGCTGGCTGGAGGGGACTATAAGACGTTATTTGGAATATGCGGGAGCAATTCTCACCTCAAAAGACATGTCACTAAGAGTCAGCCTCGATTTAGTAGCTTATGTATCTCAATTTATCATGCCGGCATGGTTTATAATGGAAATATTAATACGGGGATTTAAGGTGCTTGCTAAAGATGCCCCGCCGCACATGCTCTTTTCATCAATAATCATAGGCTGCATAATCGGTATAGGCTTTTTTACAGCTGCAAGATACAGCCTCCGACGTTACGATAACTTATCAAGACTTGACGCATTTAATCAGGCTTTTGAGACATCCATATATCTTTTTATAATATGGTTCCCGCTGGTGCTTTTCATAGGCTTTAAAATTTTATTTATGAAAAAAGATATGAACTGGGGCAAAACTGCCCACGGGCTTGTACAAAGAGAGCATGCCATACAAAAAGCAAAAGAAAAAATAAAATTAGCAAAAGAAGAATTGAAAAAATTACTACATACCAAATAGGAGAAATATAAATGAACACAGTTGATGTAATAGCAAATGTTAAAAGTACAATAAGATCAGTAAACGATTTTCCAAAACCTGGAATAATATTCCGCGATATAACAACAGCTCTAAAAGAGCCTGAAGTATTGCGTGAAATGATAGATTATCTTTGCGACCAATTCAAAGACGTAAAAATAGATTATATCGCAGGTATAGAAAGCCGCGGGTTCATATTTGGCATGCCAATGGCTTATAAATTAAATGCAGGGTTTGTACCTATAAGAAAACCTAATAAACTTCCTGCCGAAACCCTAAGCCAGGAATACGAACTTGAATATGGTACAGATAAAATAGAAATTCATACTGATGCGATAAAAGAAGGCGACAATGTTTTAATTGTGGACGATTTGCTTGCAACGGGCGGAACTGCTGAAGCTGCTTGCAAACTCATCAAAAAAACAGGCGGCAATCTTGTAGGTATAGCCTTTTTAATTGAATTAAAGGATTTAAACGGCAGAGCAAAATTTGACAAAGACTTAAAAGTTGTCTCTATGTTGCAATATTAAGCAAAACTGGCTATTCAACATATTCTCCGCCAACCACATAATCTATATATGGAACGATTTTCCCCTCCGTTATCACGTAATTGATATCGCAATCCGTTAATGAGGGTACTATTGTTTGTTGTTTAACAGTAAAAGCAAAAACATCAGAACCATATCTGTTTGGCCCATCAATACCATTAGTGTCAATCCAGATTCTTCCACACTGATAAGTTGTACCAGTGGCGGTAATGGGGTTTCCATTTTCATCCTTTGTTGGATACGTATAATCGTATCCGCAACTGGTCGTTTTTTCATTCTGATTTTGTAGACCAATTATCATTCCATCGTTCAAAACTGCCCGAGCACCCCAAACTCCATCAGCTGAATTAAAACCTTGTCCATTATTTTTTGGCTTTGTATTTTTAACCGGATAAGAACCTCCGCAAGGAGCATCTGTATATCTTTCACAAATTTTTTCAACTCTCATGTAAGAAACTAATTTTGACAGAACATCTACATCCGATTCATTCGCTTTGAACAAGTATGAATAACTGTTTGCTGAATAATTATCACTGTTATATCGCTCTAAAGCTTGCATAAGGATTGCATAACCCTTTTTAGCTTTGTTTACCAGTACTTTTTCTTGGTATTTGGATACCAATGTCGGGATAGCTAAAGCTGCAACTACACCTATAATACCTAAGGTAATCAACACCTCTGCTAATGTAAAACCTCTCTTAAAACTATAGTTCTTCATACTTGAATTATAGTTTAATACAGCAATGTTGTCTAACTCCTTGTTATTCTTAGCTAGGAGAGTCGCCCCCCCCCCGTTTGTGAAGCCTATATTTCTCATTTTCTCTCCTTATATCAAAACTTCCAACAATCTCTTATTCAATTCTACATTATGAACTCTTATAAAGTCAACTTTTTTATATACGACAAGAGTATTTAGTGCAACTGAATAGATATCCTTTGTATAATTGTCCGCATCAGGCATATTTAGTAGGCTTTTGCGTGAAATACCCAGCATCACAGGGCAATTCAAGCTGTATAATTCATCAATTCTTTTTATAATTTCGAAATTGTCCTCGCGAGTTTTGCCAAATCCTATCCCGGGGTCAATTATTATATTCTCACGCTTTACACCTTTTGAAACAGCAAGCTCAATCTTATTTTTTAAGCCCAAATAAATCTCATCCATCAAATTATCATATTCAGGTTTATCCTGCATATTTTCAGGCGTGCCTTTAGAATGCTGGATTATAACTTTTGCATCGTATTTTGCAACAACCTCAGGCATTTTTTCATCATAATCAAATCCTGACACATCATTGATAATCTTAGTACCCAATTTCAAGCATTCCTCGGCAACTTTTGAACTTCGAGTATCAATACTTATTGGGGTATCTATGTTATTTTTTCTGATGTATTCAAGGATAGGAACCAGCCTCGCCAGTTGTTCATCATCCGATACCGACATAGAGTAGGGTTTTGTGGATTCAGCACCGATATCAATTATATCAGCTCCATCTTTAATTAATTTTTCCAAATGCTTTACTGCATCTTCAAACACATAAAACTCTCCGCCATCTGAAAATGAGTTTTGCGTCAAATTTAATATTCCCACAATTTGCGTAGAATTTGTTTTATTTTGTAATAAAAAATTATTAATTTCTTTCCCCAAACACTTTAACCCAAAAGGCTGCATAGCGAGCTTTGCAGCTATTTTTTTTAATTGAGAATAACTCCCGCCCAAAATACAATCTGTTTTTTCAACCTTAGCAGTAATAGTTTCTCTGTGAGTTGCACAATCCGCACCGACGGAAATTGCTGTCTGCTTTAAAATATTTGCCTGCGCTGCTGACAAATCATAAATTTTTAAATTTTTATAAGCAAACTTTTTCCAAGCCTCATGAATATATGACTTATCAAAGCCTATATCTTGAAGCTCTTTCTCCATATTAGTATTTAAAACTTCCTTTAAAACAAAATCGTGCATAACCGAAGTTTAGCACGATTTTATTAATTTAACAATATTATTTAAGCTTCTTTGTTTGCAAGTTTACTGAAAGTATTGCCCATTTCACCAATGCCGGAAATGAATACAAATGCCGCTGTCACACCACCGATTGCAGCAGAAACTTTTGCAAAAGCTTTACTTTCAAAAATTGGCTTCATCCATTTTGCAACCTTTAAGGATTTTCCCCAATTGATAATTCCTTCTTTGTAAGTCTTGGCATTTTTAAGCATCTTACCCCAAAGAGTCTTGGATTGTTTTCCGACATTAGCGGCATCTTTAATGGCTTTTGTGGTTTTACCTGACAACTCAACAACATCGCCAACTTTGTTTAATTTGAATCTTTTGAATGCGTTGATACCATATTTTGCACCACCAACAGTAGCACCGGCCCCAACACCAACTTCGGTTGCTCTAACGCGTCTATCGTCATTACCTGAGCCATTACCTGTATATGAAACTTTATCAACTGCTAATGACATATTGACTAATCCTTAGTAACTTCTTGTAAGGCTGTAACACCGCCTGTAACACCACCACTAACCGCAAATAGGTTAACAACACCTTTTTCTATCTTTTCACCTGTAAGCGCTGAAATCTTTTCGGAAGCTTTTTTGGACAACGCACTTAAACCATCTTTAGCCTTTGTTGTACCTTCAAAAACAACCTTTACCGGTTTTGATTCAGCAAGTTTAGAAATATTTGAAGCCAACTTTGTTTCTTTGTACTTTCCGCCTAAATTAACAAAAAATTCAGATGTATTTTGAACTAACTTAGACTTCATTGCCCTGTCATATAAACCGCCAGAAAACTTCTTGGCACTTTCAGCTATACCACCAAGCTTTTTCGATATCGACTTAAAAATAGGTTTTTCGCCCAATTTTTTAACCCAAGCTGCAGAATTTTTAAAGATTTTTGCCATACCTTGAGCACCATACTTCATACTCACAAAACCTAACGCCGCACCAATGCCAACAGATACGACTTTACCGAATGCTCTTACAGGTTTTGGGACTGAAGTATTTTCGATAACGGCATTAATGTCTTCCAATTGTTTTTCTAATTTTGTCTTATCGTTAGAATAATCGTCTTTTGAGTACACAAAATCGTCAGCGGGGTAATCTTTCACTTCTTCGAAATCAACATATTCGCCTGTTACATCTCTTGTACCGAATGCAGGTTGTTTCATTAAATTTACTGACTGTACACTTAACATATTTTCTCCAATTCTGTTACAAGCAGACAAAAGCGTCTGAAAATATTTTTTTGCCGTAAATCAGTTAAGTAATTAACAAAATTTTACAAACTAACCAAGACAATTATTACACATTTTTACTCAATTGTAAACAAATTTCAACCCCTGATATGAATTTCTCTTAATAAATTCTCTGTCAATTTTATTTAGGCAATCAAACTTTGCACCAAGCCATTTTGGGGCAATTAAAGCATCCTTAAAACCGTTACCTGCAAGGCGATGAATAGTTGTTTCTTTTGGCAAATATTCCAAAAAATCACAAACACAATTTACATACTCATCCTCACTCATAAAATCAATTTCACCAGCTCTGTACATATCGGCAAGTTTTGTGTTTTCCAATGCACAAAGCATATGAATTTTAACTCCATCAACTCCGAGTTCGGCAAGTTTTTGGGCTGTCTGCATAATTTCATCATGTGTTTCCCACAAGCCAAAAATCACATGTACGCACACATTGATTCCGCGTGCGTTTGTTTTTTCATAAGCTCTAAGAAAACATTCAAAATCATGCCCGCGATTTATACGTTCCAACGTCTTATTGTGGATAGATTGCAGGCCATATTCAACCCAAGTATAATAATCATCTTTATAAGAGGCTATCAAATCCAATTTTTCATCATCAACACAATCGGGTCTTGTTCCTATTGAGATTCCGACAATTTTATCATTTTTCAATGCGGAATTATAAATAATTTCCAATTCACTAACAGGCTTGTAGGTATTTGAATAAGCCTGAAAATATGACATGAATTTTTCCGCCTTAAAGCGTTCTGATAGATTTTTTATTCCAACTTCCACTTGTTCTTCAACGGAAAGTTTGTTTGAATGAGCCTGTGAGAAACTTCCTCCGTCATCACAAAAGATGCAACCGCCTTTTGAAATTTTACCGTCACGGTTTGGACATGAAAAACCGGCGTCCAAAGTTATCTTATAAACCTTAGCGCCGAATTTATTTTTCAAATGTGCACTATACTGATTATAGCGTTTATCAGTATTATTGAACATAACTATTGATTATCTTCATTATCATTCAAAATCGGATAAACATAATGTTCACCGCAATTAGGGCAAACTACTTCTTGCTGCTTACCATCTTCAAGCTGTGCAACTTCGAACAATGTTTTGCACCCTGATTGAACACATCTGATTGCCCATGTCGGTCTGATTAATCTTGCCATTTTATTTCCCTCACTAACTATTATTCCTACATTTTATCATTGAACTTGACTTTGTGCAAGTATTATACAGTAAGGTAATATTATTTTTGAAAGCTCTTGCTACAATACAATAACAAAGGAGCCCTCATGAAAAAAAGTCTTATAATTTTATCAATAACAGTTGTTACAATTCTGGCCGCAATGGACGCAAAAGATAGAATGGATGAACTGGACCGCCTTGCAATAAAGACCCCATCACAAGTTGAAATCAACCAGGATATGCTTGATGCCTCAAGGCAACGTACAAGGAATTACACAAATCAAACTCAAGAAAACGCCACCAAGCGGGAAAATACTTTATACAACGAGCGAATACGTAAATATAATCAAGACACTAATGATCCGTTGGAAAAACAAAAAAACAAACATTAGAAATCAAAAATAGTCTCGCTGTGGATTTCACCGTAATCTTTATCATCTTGAAGCTTGGTAGAAGTTCCCAAGGGATTTGGCCTAAAATCAGTTTCTTTTGTCTTAACTTCCGATGACGGCAAAACAGGTTTTGTAACCTTCGGATAAAATCTTAATGTAACATTTTCAAAAATATTTCTGGATACTATATCTCTTGAATAAAATCTTAATTTTTCAAGTTGAGAATTTGCGAGTGAACTGTTCACCGCCCAAAAACGGCTTTCGTTATCCCCTAAACTGCGCTTATATTTTCCGCTCCACATAACTATGTTATTAACATTATCAGTCAATACAGCATTAGTTTCCAATGTGTAAATGCTTAGCGCTTCAAATGCACTTGAAACCTCTAAAACCTCCCAAACACTTCGTTTTGAAGAATTTTGATACACCATTGAATTAATTAACAAAACAGATTTTGCGTCAAAAGCATCGGCAATGGTTCTTAGAGCAGTAAAATCCAATGTGTTAGTATTTTTATATCTTGTTAAAACGGAATTTGTATGAGATTTTAATTGTGTATTTTCCGAAGCTTTTTTTCTCACGTCATATAGTGACGGAGAAGTTATTTTCCCCTGTTTATTAAAATTGTATATTACATCCTCTGCAATAATCTCGGACATTTCGGGGAAACAGTAGTAATTTTGACATACATTAAACAAATCCACAGGCAACACAACAACCCTGAAAGATTGGGCACTAACGCAGTTACCCAAGAAAAAACATATCAACACAGCTATCTTAGCCCAAACTTTCATAATGAAATTATATCACAATTTTTTCATACGTGTAATGGATTATATTTTTTCTAAAATATCCTAAAATACGAATAGAGGAGAATGCTATGGATTACAACGTACTAATGGAAAAGGCAATTGAAGCTTCAAAAAATTCCTACAGTCCATATTCAAAATTTCCGGTTGGAGCTTGTGTCTTAACAACAAATGACAAAATATATACAGGCTGCAACTTCGAAAATTCAAGCTTCGGACTAACGATTTGTGCTGAAAGAAATGCCATAGGAAGCGCTATAGCAGACGGCGAAAGAAAAATCAAAGCAATCGCAATATATTCTCCAAATACGGACAATTGTTATCCGTGCGGCGCATGCAGACAAGTTTTGTACGAATTCAAATCCGAAAATGGTATTGATATCATATTAAAACAGGGTGATGGATTAACTTATTACAAAATAGATGAACTGCTTCCCGGGGGATTTGATTTATAATGTATTTTATAGAGCTTTTGGTAAAAAAACTTATCAAAAAAAAATCTCCTAAAGAAGAATATGACCCCTTGAATACAGACTCCCCGCTTGATGATTCAGAGAATTGCGAGCATATTTTTATGCCGATAGACAGCACCGGTGAAGTACTTTCCTGCCGTAATTGCGGATTAGTTGTACATCGCAAGGATTTAAAAGATATAAATTTTTTCAGAAAAAAAGATTAAATTTTTTACTTAAATAAATGAACATGCGGTCAATTTAAAAAATGACAAAATATTTTATACTCCACATAAAAGGAGGTATCATATTATGTCCAAAAATCTTAGTGATGCAATACAAAACATTATGAAAGAAAATGCAGCTCAAAGAATAGTCATTTTCACAAATCATTTAAAAATTGACGGTACAATACTTGATTTTCAAAGCAAATGTGCAGATTGCCACGACTGTCTTGTTTCATTAAAAGATGTAACCATCTGCAGAATGGAGGATTACTGCACCTGTAATCACGATGACTGTGAATGTCATGACTATATGTGTTTTAAATACGATTGGCTAAACATTAACATATCCGAAGTTGTGGCCTTCAGCATAGTTATTTAACAACTTGTTTCAAAGCGTCAATAACAACAGGGTCCCATTTGCTGTCGGATTGCATTATATCAATTGCTTGTGAAACATCCATTGCTTTTCTGTAAGGCCTGTCGGAGGTCATCGCACTAAATGCATCTGCTGCTGCAATAATTCTTGAGCCCAAAGGTATTGATTGACCTTTAAGGCCTTCAGGTTTTCCTGAACCATCATATCTTTCTGTTTGGTAATTTATATAAGGAACAACTTCGGACAAGAAATTTATGTTCATAAGCAAATTTACACCGGTATTAATGTGGCCTTGAACTTTCTTCAATTCTTCCGGTGAAAGCTTTCCGTTAGTTGCAAAAATCTTTTCAGGTAAAGTAATCTTACCGATATTTTGCAACAATCCTGCATAATATATCAAATCCGTAGTTTTTTCATTTAGACCAAGTTCTTTGCAAATTAGTCTTGCAAGATTAGCTGTATTTTGGGAATGTGAAACTTTGTATTGGCCTTTCAAGTCAACAGCCTTTGCAAGTTCTTCAACAAAGTTTTGCTGATAATCACAAAGATCACCTATCAGAGCCGTCAATTCAGCTCTCAAATGCTGCATATCAGAAACATTTGCATCATCTTCCGCAGTAATTTTATTAACTTCGTCCACCTGAGATTGGATTTTCACAGATGTTGCGAAAAGATGTGCAATGCTTATTATAAGTTTCAAATATTCTTCATTTAATTCTTTTCCATCAAATGTTTTCAGAGAAATTACACCGACAATATGTGCTGATGCACGCATTGGCACGTAGGTCGTATCATCTTTGTAAACATAATCATGCCCAGCAAAATCTACACAAATTTCATGTCCCATATCTTCATCTGATGCGCCGACTATCATAATCTGATTGTCTTTTAGCATATAAATACGACAATGTTCAACCTCTACCATCTGTTGTATGGTTTTTGCGATAGATGTATACACGGCATGCTCTTCTGATGAATCGAAATTAAGGACGCTAAGCGTATTTTTAGATGAATATATAGAAATCAATTCCTTTAACTGACTCTTTAGCCTTTCACTTTTATCTTTAGCACTTGAGCCTATTTTTTTAGCCAAATCCTCTGATATAAGGTGTTCTGAAACAAAATCACCTAAGTTCAACGCAAAAATTTCTTCTAACGGATCACCATCAATTAAATATTCAGATTGAGAAAATAGTGACACACCGTTTTTTGTTTCATCTTTTTTCATTAAAATTTCCTTCTATACATGCCTTTGTTTTTATATACGGCAAAAGTTTACAAAAACTTTAATACTTTTTATAAAATTTCCTACTTTAGTATGGTATATTTTTTCAACAAGCTCAAGTAAAAAGATAATCATCAAACTTGTTCATCCCTAAAGGCAACACAAAAAACGTCATATTAAAAAGACTTGTCTTATAAAGCTTTATATCCAGGTATTCCCATAAATGTTAACTAATAACCAATAGCCCATTTAAAAGGTGCAGAAGCAACCCTTTTTGTATCAACGCTCTCAACAGCCTGAACCGCAGGAACTTCAATTACCTTATCAGCCTTTTGCAGCAAGTTATACTGCATCATTTTATTATCAACATTATTGAAGGATTTAAGTCTGTCCAGATTATTTTGCAACTCAGTATTTTCATCATTCAATGCAATAATCTGTCTGTTAAGTGTATTTAGCGTCAATTCATTACACATAACAAAATAATAGCTTATAAAAGTCGTGAATATAGCCATTATCAAAAGCCCACATAGTGATTTATTAACTTTTCTTATCGCCATATCTTTCACCGTACTTTCTTTATAAAAATAACCTTCTATAATCGGTGCTTCTTCTTGCTGAATAGGATTCTCTACGTATTCCTCCTGGTGCCCCAGCTGATAAGAATAATCTAATTTTTGTGCTTTTGCCAAATTCACTTTTTCTTCCCCAACTAAAAAATCTTTTCTACCTTCTCACACACCTTGCAACTCTTAACTTTGCACTCCGTGACGGCGGATTTTCCTTAATCTCCTCTTCGCTTGCCATTATCGGTTTTCTATTCACCAACTCCAAAATCGGAGGAGGACAATTACAAATCATCTGATTTTTATCGCAATGACAACGCTGCGAGTGGTATTTGAATAAGTGTTTCACTATTCTGTCTTCCAGAGAATGAAAACTTATTACACTTATTATAGCACCAAACCCCAATAAATCCAACACATCATTTAATGTATTTTTAACATTTTGTAACTCGTGATTTACCTCAATTCTGATAGCCTGAAACACTCTTGTCGCCGGATGTACAGAGGATTTTATTTTTGGTGTCGAATCAATAATTAACTGCGACAATTCCAAGGTTGTTTCTATTTTTTTTCTTTTTCTTTTCTCAACAATTGCCTTTGCAATCCTTTTGGAAAAGCGTTCTTCACCATATTCAGAAAATATTCTTACCAGTTCATCTTCCGAATAAGTATTCACAACATCATAAGCTGAAAAATCAGATTCCATATCAAATCTCATATCCAAAGGTGCATCTTTAGAAAACGAAAAGCCCCTCTCTGCTTTTGTAAGCTGATGATATGACGCACCCAAGTCGAAAAGCACTCCGCCGGTAATTTTTTCTATCCCAAGATTTTTCAAGACTTCTTTTATATTTGTATAAGATGATTTAACAATAGTCAGATTTTGGTAATCTTTCAACCTTTCTGAAGCTGCACGAATTGCATCATCATCAATATCAAAAGCTATGAGCTTACCATTAGGGGAAATCCTTTGTAAAATAAGTTCACTATGTCCGCCGCCACCAAGCGTACAATCGACATATATAAGACCATCCTTGCATTCCAAAGCATCGACAGCCTCATTTTTCATTACAGTGTAATGTTTAAATTCTTCCATAAAACGATTCTATCATTAAAAAATAAAACCGCCAAGACCGTAGTTATCATATATTTCAATGAATTTATCATAAGAATAGCTGACGACATTTCCGCTGTCATTCGGATCAATAATTTGTACAATTTCTTTAACTTCCGCCATTCTTCTGGCCCGAAGCCGTGCCAAAATATCCGCCATATCTTCATCCGTACTCAAATCCTCTCTAGAAGGACGGTCAATACAGCTCATTAACATTAAAAGTATGTTCTTCCTAAATTCCATTTTCTCCTAATATCCCATAAAATGCAGACTTACAAGTATTTATACGGAAAAACTGCCCAAGAACTTTAATTCCTGAGCAGTTTCTTAATATTTTTTTACATTTATTATAAACCTGCCAAACCCTCATCATCAAATATCTTCAGGAAGGTATCATAATCATAGGACGCTTCTTCGTTACCGCTAATAACTTTTATTGCAGGCTTTGCGTCCTCTAAAAAGTCCAAAAGCATACCATCAACGTCTTCAAATGAATTCAAAAAATCCATAACTTCATCATACGTAGTTTTATTTGATATTCGGTTTTTAATAGACATATAAACCTCCGATTCTTTATCTCATCATGTTTATACGGAAAAATCCCGAATAATCTTTGAAAATCATCGGGATTTTTAACATTTATTTACAAATAAAATTATTTGATAGCTTTTTTAACTCTGTGGAATACCTTGTCTTTACCAAGTATAGCCAAAATAGCAGTCATATCTGCACCGCAAGTTCTGCCGGTAACCGCTGCTCTTATAGCCCACATAGTAACTTTTGGCTTGATACCTTTTTCTTTGTATTGAGCTCTGAAGGCTTCCAATTTTTCGTGCAAACATTCTTCAGTGAATTCCCAGCCCTCAGCCTGTCTTAAGAATTCCTTCAAAACATCTTGAGAAACTTCCGTATCCAAAACATCAGTCTGAGTCTTAGGTTCAATCTCAACATCTTCACCAAAGAAATATGGAACAGCATCAGTAATATCCGATAACAAGGTCAAAGGTTCTCTGGTAACTTCAACCATTCTTGTATATTGAGCATCTGTCAATTCAGACAAATCATATTTAGTCAAATACGGCTTCAATCTTTCTTTCAAATCCTCAATATCAAGCATCTTGATATAGTGACTGTTCATCCAATTCAACTTATCATATTCAAAAATTGAATTTGAAGAAGATATTTCACCGATTCTGAAATCTTGTGCAATTTCATCAACAGTCTTGATTTCTTGGCCGTCAGAAGGTGACCAGCCCAACAATGCAACAAAATTAATCAAAGCATCAGTCAGGTAACCTTTTTCAACAAATTCAGAAACAGCAGTTGCACCGTGTCTTTTTGAAAGCTTACTTCTATCAGGTGCCAAAATCATACCCAAATGACCAAATCTTGGAACCTCGGCTCCCAATGCCTCAAAAATCAAAATTTGTTTGAATGTATTTGAAATATGGTCTTCACCTCTAATAACATGCGAAATTTTCATCAACATATCATCAATTACAACAGCAAAATTGTATGTTGGTGAACCGTTTGATTTCATAATTACAAAATCACCCAAAAGACTTGTATCCATGTGTAATTCACCCTTTACAAGGTCATCAAACTTCAACATTGTTCCTTCATGAAAAGCCTTTTGAGCCTTTGCAATATTAAATCTTATTGCAGGTTTTCTGCCTTCGGCTCTTAATTTATTTTTTTCTTCTTCAGTCAAGTTTTCACATTTTTTTGAATAAACATAAGGCTTTTTATTTTTTGTAGCTTCCTCTTTTTCAGCTTCCAACTCTTCCGGAGTACAGAAACATTCATATGCAAATCCTTTATCCAAAAGCTCTTGAACATATTTAGGATAAATATCAAATCTTTCGGATTGAGTGTAAGGACCATAAGGCCCGCCAACATCAGGGCCTTCATCCCAATTCAAACCTAAAGCTTTTAAGCTGTCAAAAATATTGTCAATATATGCCTGACTTGTACGCTCAGCGTCTGTATCTTCTATTCTTAAAACAAATTTACCGTTATTTTTTTTAGCAAATAAATAATTAAAAAGCGCTGTTCTTGCGGTTCCTATATGCAAATTCCCGCTTGGAGAAGGCGCAATTCTCACTCTAACTTCTGTCATATAATTCCTTCTTTCTGTATTTAAGCACATAAAGAATATCACAGACAAATTAGTAATTCAAGAAATATTAATTAATTATACAAACAGCCTGAACTCCGTACGAATTTTTATTCGGAGTGTGCCAATGAACATAATTCGGTTCAAACCTAAAAGCTCTTGCTTGCTCAGAACTACTTTCATTTATCCAAATTTGAAAGCCTGTATTTTCATGTGTTTTAAACCCTAATAATCCGGCACGATTATCGTCTCTTCGATAATAGTATGGCCCAACACCAACCCCAATATTTGAACTATTATAAACATATTTAGCAATTTCCAACAATTGTGAATGACTTGGCATATTAGATGTACCGCCACAAACTTTAGCAGCACCAGCCCAAAAATCACCATTTTCCGCACAAATTGAGGTTGAACAACATTGTTGGATTCCCAAATCATCCTTAAGCTCTTGACATTCTTGTGCAGTTATAATAGATGGGCTAAATGGAGTTCCGTAACATACATTACCTGATTTAAAAGTACAACCAATTTGCACATTTATACTTCTTAAGTCCTTACCCAAAGTATTCGGCGACTTGAACCCGTCAGTATCATACAACATTGCAATACAAGACGTTCCTGTAATTTGGTTAGAATATGGATCTTGACTACAATTCGGGTTGTATGCAAGAATTCCAGTGGCACCGTTACCAAATTGCACACCCACAACGTTAGTATTCCAATTTTCCTGTCCAAAATCCGATGCCGTACTTATGCTTGATATGTCTGTTTCTTCTGTAACACTTTTTCCTAAGGAAATATCGATGGTACTCCAGTAAACTTTATCTTCAAAACACTTCAATAAATTATCATTTTGACAAATTTCTGTTATTTTAAAATGCTTGGATAACTCACTTACAAAATCTGTGGTATCAGAATACCCGGCAAGTGTTTGTTGAGTATTCATTGTCTTTAAAGCTTCTTCAAGTTTCCTTTCAAACACATTGGCTGCCGTGTCCCAAGCCCGTTGTTTTTGATTTGAAATTAACGTCGGAATTGTCAACGCCGCAACAATCCCAACTATTGCAAGTGTTATCAATACCTCTGCTAATGTAAATCCATTTCTTGATTTATAATTCATCATATCTGAATTATAAATTTTATCAGCTATACTGTCAAGTTCCTTGCTATTTCTACCTAAAGGGGTTGCCCCCCCCCGTATCTCTTGCAGCAAAATACCATTCTTATCTATCCTTTCTTTCGCTTAATCATAACATATTTGGAATATTTATGCAAATAACGCAAAGTATAGAACAATTTTGCAATTGGTATTATTAAGTTATGTTAACAGAAATGGACACGCCCAAATTCAATAATATCTTGAATTTTATAATTTGTATATATTTTCTATATAAAAAATAGCACTTTTTTTCAGAAAAATGTTTTTAATAATATATCAGAGCATAATCAAAGAAAAAGGAGAATATATGGCACGAGTATTAATTTCTATGCCCGAAGAATTTTTGAACAAAATTGATCAAGTTGCTGACGGAGAAAATCGTTCACGCAGTGAATTGATTAGAGAGGCTCTGCGCACTTACATTTACAAACAAAAAGTGCGGGAATCAACTTCTGCAGGTAAAAATGCCGAGCTTTTGGAAGCATTATTGCAATAAGGTCGTTGGAAGAAAAGGATTTATGGGAAACATAATAGAAGCCCTTGGGTTAAACTCAAGGGCTTCTATTTTTGTAAATAATGCTTAATAATATAACAAAAAAAATCTTGATGTTTTTTTACACATAGTGTATCATTAAAAAACGGAAGGCGTGTGTGTATGCAAGTTTATATACAAAAAAGTGATCTGCAAAAAATTGACATCAACAATATCAATGTGGAGTTGCCAAACCTAAAAGATATAAAAGAGTCCAAATCCATAGTAATAGGTAAATGGCTTGCAAAATGGATAAAAACAGATCTTGCAAACGGCAGTATAAAGGTTAATAACCTATTGCCTTCAAAGGCAGAATTTGCCTATCTTTTAGGTGTAAGCATAGGCACAATGCAAAATGCTCTGAGATATCTTGAGGATTTAGGATTCGTTGAATCAAAACAATGTATAGGAACCCTTGTTAAAGGCAGAAAAGACGGCAAAAATTCTACTACCATGCGGAAATTGACTTCAAAAAGAGAGATTGCGATTGAAAAAATCAAAAAATATATACTTAAAACAAATATCATGCCTGGAGAAAACTTACCTTCATCAAGAGTGATTGCCGAAATTATAGACTGCTCAGCAAATACAACAAGAATTGCACTTGAGACAATGTGTTCGACAGGAATACTTACCCATAAGTTCAAAAATTCCAAAGAAACAGGCTGGATTTTAAACAACAGAGATTTTGATATAAAAGACACAAACACAAACGAAACACTTGTATCAAAAGTAAAAAATGATATTGAAGAATATATAACCAAGAATTTGCGAGTAGGGGATAAAATTCCGGCTCACGCTACACTTTCAAAAGAATTGAAAGCCAGTATAAAGACAATCCATGATGCACTGCAAGTCCTTGTAGATGAAGGCATTTTGCTTGCACGCAGAGGGCGTTACGGGACATCGGTAATTAAAATGCCAAATGAAATGGCTGTTGAACAAAGACGCGAAACCTCTATTTTTGCTGCAGCACAAGACACAGCATTTTACTACTATGAAAAAACACAAAACAATATCAAAAAAATGATTGCCGAAAATTACCAAATAGGACAAAAATTACCGTCAATAATGGAGCTTTCAAAACAGATGGATTTGAGTCCTAATACAATTAGGAAAGCCTTTCATAATCTTGCAAAAGAAGGTTATCTGGCATTTTCAAGAGGACGTTACGGCGGAACATACATAATTGACGTTCCTGAAACAGAAGAACAAGCATTCAAGTGGCTTGCAGTTAACCCACAGTACGCTGAAAGTTGCAAAAATTAAGGAAGGCATTCCCAATAGCTTTTTGTTTCGTCATCAGGACAAACGTCATTTAGTGCATACCAAGAACATCCAAGGCCATTGCCTTTTTGGTTTGAATTTCTTGAGCATGGAGAGCCCATTTGCTCTGCATAAGCTAAGCAAGCTGACGAAGCTGTGTTTTCGGGATTCTGCGCGTTACATAATGTTTTTTGTTCTTCTACATAGTCATCATCGTAGGTTGTCGTCTGTTTCACAGGCTCCAAATAATTTTTATCTTTTGCTACGTGAAAAACAAAAATATCATGTCCCAATGCATTTGGGCCGTTTGATGCACCATTTATGTCTATGGTCACGCCTAATTTGCGCGAATTCACTAAAAATTTATAACACACTCCATTTGAAAGCAACCTATCCGGATAAACATGTCCTCCAATGTCTACATAGGCCTCTTTAGACAAGCTATAATTTCTATTTTTACCTTGATATTCACATGTACCAATCCTTTTTAAATAATTATCAAAAATTTTATAACACTCTTCTTTGTTTGTATATACATTCAGGTTAGTATCCAACTTTGCACAATATGAACCCAAATTAATACCGCAATCGTTTTGTGCAAACTCCAATTGTTGAGAAAAAAGTGAATATGCCTTTATGAATTGCGTTTTTAAAACCTTGGCCTGGTATTTGTGAACAAGCGTCGGTATAGTCATTGCCCCAACAACACCAACTATTGCAAGTGTTATCAATACCTCTGCTAATGTAAAACCTTTTTCTCTTTTTAAAACATTATTTGTTAATTTTGACCAATGTCTAATTGGGCGGATCCAACGGCTACGTTGACTTAGAGGAGTCGCCCCCCCGTTATAAGGCTTAACTATTTTGTTCATATACCAATCTCCTTCTATTGTAAAAATTATATCATTTTTTTTGTTTACTCGCAAGACATTAAGGGCATAGACTCTCCCAGTCAGGCTCGTCATCTTCCTCGCCGGGTTCAACTATATTATCACCGTTTTCAAGCATTACCATCAACGTCAATTTCAACTGACGCTTATAATTTTCACGGGCTTTTTCAATTGTTTTTGCGCAAAAAACAAAACTTGGTATTTCTTTTATCTCTATATAATGATAAGGATTCCCGTCAAAATCCAAATCTTCTCCCTCAATTAGTGTCCAATCCAAATTTAAGTAGTAATCTAAGTCTTTATTAACCATCCAATGACCTATCATTCAAAGGCTGATTCAGCATAATACCTTCACCACCTATAACATCTGCCTTTTGACCTTCAATGTATAAATAAACCGGAACACTGGAGTTTCTTCTGGCAGTCTTTATAAGTTGATATAATCTTTTATAAAGACTATCTGTTCCACCACCGGTTTGAAAATCATAGGATAAATTTATAATTGCCTTATCCGGTAATTCTTTTATGGAAATAACATTTGTACCCGCAGGGATTTCAGTATAGACACCTTTTGCACGTTCATTTGGTTTTGGACCGGCAATTAATGAATTTATTGCAAAGTTAAGCTTGGTTCCGTCTATATCCGGGTCATATTCACGCTTGACAGCTTTATATACTTCTTCTTTATTCTCATTTTGGCCGATAAAAAACACATTCACATATTCTTTTTGAACCTTAACATCAGGCTTTTCAACATCTTCTTCCTGAGTGGTCCTTTGAGAAACAGTAACATCTTCAGGATTGATCTCTCCCGGATTTAAAACGCTCAGGCCATATCTTACGGCCACAACAACCAAAAGCATGCCAACAACTACTAAAAATAATTTTTGTTTACCGTCCATACTTAAAATCCTTATTCCTTTGATACTATTATTAAACCGTCTGCATAAACTTTATTATCTTGAATATTAATATTTTGTACGGTTAACTCCGCATGTTTATTTTCCAGTATATTTAAAGAAAAATCAAGTGGGTTAATATAATTTATTACTTTGTCTAATTGTTTCAAATCTATCAGCATATTGTTGTTAACAAGTTTTGTATTTGCAAGATCAATCTGACCTCTTGAAACTTTCAAATCAGACGTTATAACGACACTTTGAATATTTCTTACAAACGGAATTGCAACTTTTAAAATATAGAAAAATTTATTATCCTTAATTTTTATCTGACTGCTAGTAATTTTGAACACACCTAAGCTACTGCCCAGCATGTTCAAATCATCAAGAACCTTTTTATATCCTGCGCCAAGCATTGTTTTATTTATATCATCTTCACTCATTACAATAGAAAACGCCAGCGGCATATCCTCTTTTATAACAGGATTTTTTGTATCTATTTGAGCGATGTAATTAAAATCGCATAAGGTTTGAATATTCAAAGAAGTAAAATAAACATCCTCTACGACTATATTTTTACCCTTGATAGATAAAGATTTAAAAATCCCTTTTTTCAAATCCATAAGGCTATAAGAAGATATTCCTACGCTTAATTTCCCGTCAACCGTTTTGGAAATTTCCTTCTTCAATATGGATTCCGCAACACGTGAAGCGAGAAAATTGGAGCCTGATGCAACACTCATAAATCTTGATACGCCATTACTTAAATCATAAGGCTCAGGACACTGAAGCCAGCGACATTCAGCTGCAAAAACGCTACTTACACTCAATACCAAAATTCCAAACAATAAAACTATTTTCTTTTTCATAGAAATACCTTCTTAACTTTAATCTTGTCATTTTCAACAAATGCAACAGCATCTACGCTCTCATTATAAATCAAAAGCACAAAAACGTTACAGAATTCAGTATTATTTTTCAAAAACTGCCCCTGAATAACCTTTGCATGTTCCAAATCTGATATTTTAATTTTGGGTAAATCAATAACATCAATAGGATTAACCAAATCCTTAAGAACGACCTCAGCAGAATCCAATTTATCTAAAGCCACGGAATTTGCAATATCAAATTTACCCGCTTTTGTCCTGACAAGTTTTATCAGATACCCGCCTGAGTTTAATTTATTACCCAAGTCATAAGCAATTGATCTGATATACGTCCCCTTAGAACAAGCAACAACAATCCCTGCCTGTTGATTTTCTTCATCAAATTTCAAAAGTTCAATTTTAGAAACAAAAACACTTCTTGGTTCAACTTCTACGGTTTGACCTGCTCTTGCATAATCATACAACTTTTTACCATTCAACTTGATTGCCGAATACATTGGCGGAACTTGCCTAATTTCACCCTCAAATTCCTTTAACCTCTCCAAAACTTCATCCTTTGAAACTTTCTTATCAAATTCTTCTGTTATAGAGCCCTCCAAATCATAAGTATCAGTTGTTTTACCAAACTGGACGGTCGCTATATATTCCTTGTCATCGTTTAAATATTCAATTAAACGTGTGGCTTTTCCTATACAAATCGGCAAAACACCCTCCGCAAAAGGGTCAAGGGTCCCGGTATGCCCAATTTGCTTAATTTTTGTAACTTTGCGCAACTTAGCAACAACATCATGTGATGTCATCCCTTTTGGCTTATATACATTCAAAAAGCCAAACAATTAAATTTCACCTCTTGAAATTTTGTCTATTAATTCAGTAACTCTTGAACCTTTTTCAAAAGAATCACTATATACGAACTTCAATTCAGGTGTCAAGCGGAGTCTGATACG
>CALVAZ010000034.1 GCA_944325675.1 Candidatus Gastranaerophilales bacterium | reverse complement strand
ATTCCGATTATACTCGGTGCCTCAATGGTATATCCGTTTATAAAAATTGATTTGCATGAAGTTCTTTCATATAATTGGGAAGCTATTTTAATAGGTACATTGGTGTCTTGTATTGTTGGATATTTATGTATAAAATATTTTTTGGATTTCGTTGCTAAATTTTCACTTGCCGTTTTTGGGTATTATTGTGTCATAGTAGGGATTTTAACAACGATGTTTTTCACGTTTTTCTCTTAGAATTTTTGTAAAAAAATGTAAAACAAAAAAAAACATTTGGCAAAAAAAATTTTGACAGGTCTTATACATGGTGTAATGTGTGCGGAGTAAAAATGATTGTCCCGATAAACGGTATTAGTAGTAGGATAAATTTTAAAAATGAAGAACCGGAAGGTAAGAAATTACCTTACGATAATGATACTCTGCTTGAGAATAATTTTAAAAACAGAACAAGGATAGCTTACGATAAATTTACTAATGCTTTGTCGTTATACACAGCCAAGGGACTGAAGGGAGATAAAAATTCAAATTTTTATGAATTTTTGACATTGGGAAGCATTCCTTACGTGATTGGTAGTTTGATGTTGATGTCTGTTTTTAATTCTGCCAATAAACACTTTGCTCCGTTTGCACGATCAAAGGCAAGTGCTGTGGGTCGTCGAATGGCTTTAGGTGTTTTGTTTTATGGTATATTGAAGTCTTTTACAAAATCATTTGTTAATGCTCCTGTTAAATGGATTACCGGTGTAGATACAGAAGTTCCTTACGCAAAAGTTATCTATGAATTGCCTGATAATATTTACGACACAGATGTTACAAGTATTGAGTATCACAAAGCCTATGAGAGTAAAGAATTTCCGACATGGGAGTTGTTTTATAAATCAGAAGCGAAAGGTGAGGTCAGAAACGAGTATTATGACAAAATAGCTAAAAAAATAGGTTGTGGAGAAAACCTGAATGACTCAGATCAGGAGATGAAACCTATTATTAAACAGATTGCTATAAAGACAGATATGGCTAAAATTTTATCTTCATATCTTTGGGCTGCTGCCGGTGTTGGGTATGCGTTTCAGACACCTTGGGAAGATTATTTGAATGTGGCAACATTAAAATTCTGGAAATTTAATAAGTTTAAGCATTCTTTAAAAGTATTTAAGGATAGTGCTATAAAGAGTGCTAAAGAGATGTATCGCGGTGTTGATAATGCGCGCGGATGGTGGCCAAAACATGCTGGCAAAGTTATGTTGGGTGCTGCAGCTTTATCTTCAATATTAGGAGTTGTCAATGCAGTATCAATTCCCAAAAGACTTAAACCCAATACGGATCATAATGTTATAGATAAAAACGGAAAGTATGTGGTGAACTAATATGCGGCCTAATTTGATACAAACATATATAAATAATATGCCGCAAGTTACACCCGATAAAAAGGATCGTAATTTGGATATTGAATATGTTCTTTCAAACAGAACATTCATCAAACCGCTTAAACCAAAAGGTGAACTCGTACATAGTAGCATCTTATCTTTGCCTACGGATGTTTCTAAAAGATTGGCATACGATGTTAAGTCTTTAAGTAAGTCAATTAATGGTAAGGCAAATGATCATGAATTAGGAAAAGTAAATGATATTGGAATGAAAATAGGTGGTCTCATGATTGCGGCCTATTTGATGACAAGAAAACAAGCACCTATGACCAAAGCTATGGAGTTGGTAGGATTTGCATCATTTTTTGCTGCTATGTCAATATGGCCAAAACTTGCAATTCAATTACCGGCAAAGATTTTACACGGATTTAACGTAAGACAAAAGTATGAAGACAGTTTCGAGCGCGAAAAAATGTTTTTCCAAGATCCGCAATACCTTCCTTGGGATTTATACAGTGACAAAAAAATCAACAAAATAGGCGATTGGATGGGTGTTCCGAAGGATATGAATAATCGTCGTGAGTTTATTCAAGAAAAAATGCGAAAAATTGCCGTTCAAAATAATACCTTGTGGATGTGGACTGCTGGTTTTGCCACTCCGATTTTGAGTGCATTGATGTGTAATGCTTTGGAAAACCCTACTAAGAAATTTCTTGGTAATTTGCGTGCTAAAAAAGCTGAAAATCTAATTGCAAATGTCGGAAATATATCTCAAAAATATGAGGACAAAAAATCCATTCAGGCATTGGATAAAATAATTGAAGCCAATAACGGGAAGGAATTAACTCCAAATCTTGTAACTCAAATCAAAGACAACCTGACGACGGGCTTTGATGGTGTTACTTCTGCAGCTATTAGGGAAGATTTGGATGAAATTTTGCAATTAAATAATAAAAAATTCTCTATCAATAGAGATACTCTTCAGAGAATTGTTGATTATACATCTAAAACTCTTGAGGGTACATTGTCCCCCGAAGAATTTAAAGGTGTAATTCCTGATGTTGATAGTTTGATGGATACTCTTAGAGGCGGTGGTTATTTAGAAAAACAATTGACTGATATTGACCTGAAAAAAGTATTAGGAATAATTGGTACAAAAATCCGCAAAAATATTTCTACATATAACTCGTCAATAAATTCATCTGGAATTGATGAGGTTGCTGTTATAAATAAGATTTTTAATGTGAGTATGGCTGATAACCCTATAATAAAGGCCATAACTGAAGACTCATCTGCAAAACTTACGCCGACTGTTTCTAAAACTCTCAGAACAATATCAGGAATTTTAAATGATTTTAGAGCTAAAAATGCAGTTCTTGATGAATATATTTATTTGAAAGCTGCAGCAGCTCCTGAAACCGGTGTGGCCAACGCTTGGAATGAAATTATGGAGAGCTTGCCTAAATTATTTAAAATATCAGATCGTGAAATTTCTGACACGAGATATGACAGGAAGCTGGTGGGTAAATTACTTCGCACGAAGATGGAACAGATAGCATCCTCCGGTGATGGTGATTATGATAATTTAATCAAATCACTTATAGAAAAGATTTCTCAACTGGATTCAAAAATAAAAGTTCTTGATACTTCATCAACTTCAAATGCAAGTTACAGATCAACGGTTAATTCTGTATTTGATTTGTTCCCTAAGCTTTTGGATGAAAACGGTATTTCAATGCCGAATACGGTAAATCGTTTGAATGGTTCGTTCGGTTCATTGAAGAATATCCAAATGTCTTATGTTACAAATAGACTTTTAGGCATAAGAAGTTCATTATACCGTTTGTTAAATACTCTTGATTTTTATAAGAGAATCGCCGATTTTGGTCAGGTTTCAGGTGAACATACGGCCGCATTACACTCAGGAATGCCGCGCGAAGTTAAAGAAGAAGTGGTGGAACTTGCCAAAAAAATGTCGATTGAGGGTACAATGTCTGATTTCATTACAAAATTTTATGAAGCAAGAAATCCTCATCCTGATTTGAATGATTTAAGCCAAATAGTTGTTAGTGACGGAAAAGTTATTAACAAATATTTTGGTAAAGCTGTGGCAGGTGGTGCCGTTGATGTACCGCAAGATAAAAATTTCTTCCAAGAAGTTGTAAGATTGTTGTATGAAAATCCGCTGCATCCGAAAACTTCAGAATTAGTATCCAGTTCGGTTTTTGCAGATGAGCTTGTAAAATATAGGAATAATTTTATTAACGAAATTGGAGATGCATTTTATTTCTTTAAACCGAATCATGTTACCCGCAATACCAACAGAAATGCTAAGTCATACAAACAGTTTTTAATTATGGGAATGGCTCCGGATCAGATGTTTAGTGTTACCATGAAAGAAATGTTCAACACAAGAAAATGGCTAAAAATGTTTGGTGGCTTGGGCTTAGGGCTTCTGGGCGTTACAGTTTTATCTCAATTTTTCTTTGGAAAAATGGAAGTTCCGAAAGGACAAAAAAATGATTAGTTCAACAAATTTACTAACACAAAAAGTAAATATTAATAATACTCAGCAAAATGAAAGATTTGCTGTTAGTACAAATTTACCCCAAGTTAGTGCAGGGAATTTGCTAGAAAGGTTTTTGGATTCTGCTGCTGCAATTAATGCGCCTCTTGTAAATAAGGTTGAAACTGTTTCTGTTGAACATAAACCTTATAAAAATAATTTACGTAGTTTGATGAGGAATAACGAGGCCAAAATTCTTGCTATTTTGCCGCGAATATTTAACGCAAAAGATTTAAACGGTAATGAATACATAGACGGTAACGAACAACACGGAACATTTTTAAATGCGATAGAAAGATTAGATGAAATAAAGGAACAAGGGTTTAATACGCTTCATATATTACCTATTCATCCGCCTGGAAAACAAAAAGCTATGGGTACTGCAGGATCTGTATATTCTCCGAAAGATTTACTTGAAATTGATCCTATGTTAATCGATCCTAATGATCCAAGGAGTGATAAAGAGCAATTCAAGGCATTCATAGATGCTTGTCACGATCGTGGTATAAGGGTTATGCTTGATTTGCCGAGTTGTGCATCTTATGACATGTTTTTAGAAAAGCCCGAACTTATGGCCAAGGAGCGCGATGGTTTGGCAAAAACTCCTCAAGGTTGGAATGATATCAGAATGTTTCAACCATGGGAAGATGAGGGTAAGCGTACTCTGAATCCTAAACTTTTGGAATTACACAAACAGTATATAGATTTCTGTGTTGATTTAGGTATTGATGGAATAAGGGCGGATGTTGCCAGAGCGAAACCGGTTGAATTTTGGGATATTATAATTCCATATTCCAGAAAATTAGATCCGGAGTTTGGATGGCTTGCGGAAACATATACTTATGAAGATGCTTCATCTCAAGCTAATATGCCGTTTGACCGCCCGGAAGATTCTTTAAGAGCCGGATTTGATTTGGTTTATGGGCAGTATCATATCTTCCACGAAATGGCTACTGCAGGTGAATTTATGAAATACGTGGAATCTCAGCTTGATATGTCTAACAGGCTTGATAAAGGGAAATCCCTCATAGGTTCTTTTGCAACGCATGATGACATATCACCGATGTATCATGGTCGAACAGACTACTGTAACCTTACAAGTGGATTGCAGGCGACATTGCCAATGGTTAATCCTTATATTGTCGATGGCTTTCAAACAGGTGATTATTACGCTTTCCCTTACGAAGATAAATATAATCCCATAACTGCGACTAATAACCATGAAATGACGGTACACCATGGCAAAATGGACTTGTTTAATTTGTCAAGAAAACCAGGGGGAAAAAATCCTGAGGTTGGTCAATTCATGACTGAGTGTTTTAAATTAAAAGATAAATATTCTGATGTAATTAACAAAGGTTCTTTTATAGAACTTGATAAAACTGATGATAATGGTGATCAAATTATTGCTTATGCAAGGTACTACAAAGGTAAAACTTTACTGGTTGTTGCTAATAAAAATGTTAATAGGTTTGTATCAGGCAGAATAAAAGTTCCGACATTAAAATCAAGTGAAAAATTGGAAAATTTGTTGCCATCATATGGTGAAGAAAGTCATATCCAAGCTGCGGATAATGAATTAAGAGTAGAGCTTGGACCGGCAAGAATTCACGTATTTGAAGTAGATACGCCGTTTATTGAAAATTACTCAAAGAAAGTTTTTAAACAGCATTAAGGCACACATTAAATAAACAACACAGAGGTGCAGGTGAAAACTTGCACCTCTTTTTTGTCTGATATATAATTCCATGTGCGAGGTTATTATAAAAAATGTTATTAGAATTTTTATACTCAAAAATACATAGGGCAACTGTTACAGACGCTAATCTTAATTATGTCGGTTCAATTACGATTGATGAAACTCTATTGAAAGCAAGTAAGATTAAAGTTGGACAAAAAGTTGATATATTGGATGTAAATAACGGTGAAAGATTTCAAACCTATGTTATAAAAGGACCTGCTGATTCGGGCTGTATTTGTTTGAACGGTGCTGCCGCCAGAAAAGTTCAACCGGGAGACAAGGTTATAATTGTGTCATATGCCTATTTCACCCCGGATGAGGCTGAAAATTTTGAACCTACCGTTGTTATGGTGGACGCGAATAATAAAATTTTGCGATAAGATTAATATATATAGTTATAAAATGGTGTAATATTTTATATAAGGGTAATGAGTATGTTATTTTGTATCGAAGGAAGTATCGGGGGGGGCGACTCCTCTAAGCCAACGTAGTCTTTGGAGCGAACCAATTAGGTATTGGTCAAATTTAGCGAATAGTTGTTTAAAAAATAGAAAAGGATTTACATTAGCGGAAGTTTTAATTACATTAGGCATTATAGGTATTATAGCTGCCATTACAATTCCGACCTTAATATCAAAGTATCAGGAAAGAGCGACAGTTAACAAGCTTACTGAAACATACTCAATTTTGTCGCAGGCTGTTAAATTGGCTACAATTGAATATGGAAATATTGATTCCTGGTGTGATTTTGGTGGTGCTGATACATATGATACTTGCAGTGTGAAAGTTGCCAATAATATTTTTAAATATGTTAAAAAAAACAAAGAATGTTATGGTACAGCATACTATTACAAAGATGCTTGTTTTGCTGCGAAATATACAAATCGTTTTACTGATTCATTTTGGGTTCCACAAACTCACAGTTATCCTACGTTCATGCTAATTAATGGTGTAGCAGTTGCATATAAGTCAGGTAATGGTGATGGTTATACTAGTCTCTGGTGTAAAACTAACGTCAATGTTAATAACTCCAGTGCTATGCAAAATTATTCATGGTGGTCATATATGGGAAGTTGCGGCGCATTTTATGTTGACATAAATGGTGCGGCTGGTCCAAATCAAGACGGTCGTGACTATTTTATCTTTAGGTTATATAACGACGGGATTGCACCAAATGGACGTAAAGGACACGGAAATGGGGCTCATTATACAGAGAGTTTTGAGAAAAACTGTATGGGGCAGAACTATTCGAGTTTTGGAACATGTACGGCTTGGGTAATTGAAAATAAAAATATGGATTACTTACATTGCGATGATTTGTCTTGGGATGGAAAACACAAATGTTCAGATTAAAAATGCCGGTTAGCCGGCATTTTTATCTGTAATTTGTAAATTGCAACGGGTAATCATATTTTTCTTCATTTTGTCTAAGCATTTGTATTACCTTTTGCAAATCGTCTTTGTCTTTTCCTGAAACTCTTACGCTGTCGCCTTGAATTGACGGTTGAACTTTCATTTTCATATCTTTTATGTCAGAGGATATTTTTTTAGCAAGTTCTTGAGTCAGGCCTTTTTTAAGTTTATAAACTTGTCTTACATTTCCACCCAAAGCATTCTCGACCGGTTGTGCATCTAAAATTCTTATACTGAGGTTCCTTTTTACAAGTTTGGATTGTAAAATATCATATATATTCCTTAATTTCATTTCATCGTTTGTTGTTATTGTAATTGATTTGTCTGAATCCAGAACAATGTCTGAATTTGAATCTTTTAAATCAAATCTTGAAGATACTTCACGCTTAACTTGGTCAACAGCATTCACAAGTTCTTGTCTGTCAAATTCGGACACTACATCAAAACTGCAATCTTTCGCCATGTTTACCCCCTTTTTGCTTGATTATAGCATAAAAAAGGTAAGAAATGAATTCTTACCTTTAGGGGTTGTATATTTATAATGGTTATTTTATGGCTTTTTCTTTACAAGAGAAATCAATTTATTCCAGCCGTTTACTGCAATGTTTTTGGCACCGGTCAAACATTTTGATAACCCTGTTTTAGCTGTGTTGCATCCTGTTTTTATTTTACTGCCAATATTTTTGAAAAATTGAATACTCGGAGCTTTAAATTTTTTGCCAAAAATAACTGCCGCAGCGATTAATGCTGCCCCGATTAACCCTGTATTTCTTAAGGTATGTTTTGTTTCGTTTTCTTTTTCTTCAAGTTTTTGGAATTTGTCATTGCTTAATACAGGACGCATCGCACCGACGCCGTATGAGGGGTAACACATTCCGGGATACATACCGCACATTGGCATCATTGGCATAGGGTTCATCATAAAACTTGTTGGAATATCCTGATATATTGCAGGAGTTACCATCATATTTTCAAAATCCATAACCTAATTCTCCGATTACACATTACCTTATCTATATAAAGTTTTTTTGCCTCTTGATATTTACTTTTTTGTTACAAATGTAAAAAAATATTACGATAAAGCTACTATGTTTTATGTATAATTAAATATATGAAAAGAATTATTGATGCGAATTTGAACAGATGCTGTGAGGCTTTGAGAGTGTTAGAAGAAATCTCAAGGTTTGTGTTGGAAGACAAAATAATGTCTGAAGATTTGAAGATTATGCGTCATGAAGTTAATATTATTCAGGATAAAGATTATGCTTTGTTACTGGCTTCAAGAAACACAGAGGAAGATGTAGGTGTTGATATTAAAAATCCTGATAAAAGACGCGGCATCGAAACTGTTTTCAAGGCTAATATTAAGCGATTACAGCAGGCATTGAGAGTTTTGGCGGAGTATTTGCCTGAAAATTTTGATAAATTCGAAGTGCTTAGATATAAATCTTATACTTTGGAGAAGGAAATGTGGAATAAATTAAAAGAAAAATACAATAAATTAATGCTTGAAGATAAAAAGCTTTATTTAGTTACAAATTCAGATAAATTTGCGAGTGAAGACGAATTTTTGAACGCAGTAGCTGCAGCCGTAAAAGGCGGAGTAGATATTTTACAGCTCCGTGAAAAAAACAAATCCGCAAGTGAAATATTGGACTTGGGTAAAAAAGTTAAACTCTTGTGCGCAGAATACGGTGTGACATTTATTGTAAATGACAGAGTTGATATAGCATACGTTTTGGAAGCTGATGGTGTGCACCTTGGGCAAGACGATATGGATGTTGCATCTGCAAGAAAAATTTTGGGCCCTAATACTATAATAGGGATTTCAACCCACGCGCCCGAACAAGCAATAAAAGCTGTTGAAGACGGAGCCGATTATATAGGTGTCGGGCCTGTATTCACTACTCCGACAAAACCGGGCAGACCTTCAGTTGGCTTGGAATATGTTAAGTGGATAAGTGAAAATATTAACATTCCTGCTTTTGCAATTGGCGGAATTGATTTATCCAATGCCGGTGAAGTTGTTGCAAACGGTTTGAAAAGAATTGCTGTTGTCAGAGCTATTATAAATGCAGAAAATCCCGAAAAAGCTGCAAGGGAATTTTTAAAACTTTTATAGTATAATTTTTTTAAAGGAGTTGGAAAAATATGTACGGTATAATTTTAGCTGGTGGTTCGGGAAGCAGGTTGTGGCCTTTGTCAAGAGAGCTTTATCCAAAACAGCTTTTAAACCTTAATTCTGATAAAAGTTTGTTGCAATCTGCATTTGAAAGGCTAAACTCTTTTTTACCTGCGGATAAAATTTTGAGTGTTACAAACACGAAACACTCTGCAAACGTTAAAATGCAAGTTGATAAAAAAAGCATTGTTTTATCTGAACCTATTTCAAAAAACACAGCTCCCGCAATTGCGATTTCGGCTAAATATTTAATGCAAAAAACAAGTTCTGATCCTGTAGTTGTAGTTATGCCGTCTGATTTGTTGATTACTGACAATGAAAAATTTATTGAAGCAATAAATAAGGCAGTGAAATTTGCTCAAGATGGCTCATTGGTTACTTTTGGCATAAGCCCGTCTTACCCTGAAACAGGTTTTGGTTATATAAAAACTGACGGATTAAATAAAGTCGTAAAGTTTGTTGAAAAACCCGATTTATCTTCTGCACAAGGTTATTTGAAAGAAGGAAATTATTTTTGGAATAGCGGAATTTTTATGTTTAAGGCTTCCGTTATCCTTAATGAATTACGGAAATGGGCACCGGATATAATTGATGTTTTAGATAAATTTGATTTTACGCAATCTGATGCTGTTCCATACACGGAATTTGAGAAAATGCCTAATATTTCCATTGATTATGCAGTTATGGAAAAATCCGATGATATTAGTTTTGTGGAACTTGAAAGTGACTGGAAAGATTTAGGTTCTTGGCAATCAATATATGATGTCAGCAAAAAAGATTCTAACGGAAATGTTTTTGTCGGACATGTTTTGGACAAAAATTCCAAAAATTCTCTTGTATATGCTTCCTCTAAACTTGTTGCTACAATCGGACTTGAAGATACTGTGATTGTGGAAACAGAAGATGCTGTTTTGGCATGTAAAAGGGATCGTGTGCAAGAAGTTAAAGATATTTATGAAACCTTAAGACAACAGCATGATGATACACAAATGGTTCATAAGACTGTTTACAGACCTTGGGGATTCTACACGGTGATTGCTGCGGGTAAGGGTTTTCAAACTAAGATTATTCACGTCAATCCCGGACAGAAATTGTCTGTTCAATCACATAATCACAGGAGCGAACATTGGGTTGTTTTAAGCGGTACTGCTAAAGTTGTTTTGGAAAGCAAGGATTATATACTTTCTCCGGGACATAGTATTGACATACCCGTAAAGGCTATACACTCACTTCAAAATCCTTTTAGTGAAGATGTTGAGATTATTGAAGTTCAAAAGGGCGATATTTTGTCCGAAGATGATATTATCAGATATGAAGATATGTATGGCAGAGCGTAGATAGTTCTTTATAATAGCCTTTGTCAAGTAATTCATAGAAAATTTTTGTTGATAGTGGTGCCAATTTTTCGGTGTGTTCTTTATCCAAGAATATGCTTTCGACAAATCTTGCAAAAAGTTCAGTCGGTTTTGAATAATATTTTTTACTTTTGTTTATTTTGGAGGAAATACGAGCTTGTTTTTTCTGATAAGATTTAAGCCTTATATATGCGGCAAAGGCTTTTGGCATATCAGGGAAATCGTTTTCGATGTTATCAATTGAGTAAATTTTTACATCTTTTTTCCAAAATCCTTTTATTAACTTAATCCTGTCGTATTTTAAAAGATATTTTGCGTCGGATTTCTTTATGTATTTTTCAAACTCTCGAAAGCGTTTTGAACGCATAAATTTAGGGTAGTCTGATTTGATAATAGTTTCTTCCGATTTTATGCGTTGTTTTACTAAAGTTTTGTGTTTTTCCAGTTTTTTGCATAAGGAATTTTCATCAACGAAGTGAGTTACCTCTAAAAGCTCTGATTTGATAATCGGATTTGTTGAATTGAAAAGAGATTCAAGGGTCCCGCCTGTTTTTTGCATTTCCGGTTCGATTCGGTAGTGGATATAATGCGCAAATTCATGGATAAGTGTTGGGACTTTTCTGTATTCGGGAATATTTTTGGAAATATCTATCCTGTTTTTAAGAAAAAAGCCCTGATGCCCGCGTGCTTTTGTTTTGGTGCGGACATCTATTCCTAAATTTTTGAAGTAATTTATAAGATCTTTTTCGTTCATTATTAAAATATTTTGTACGGGTTCAGGATATTTTCAGGATCAAAAATCTTTTTGATTTCTCTCATGTATTTTAAAGAAGTATCGCTGACTACTTTTGACATAAAGGCACGTTTTTCTCTCCCGATACCGTGTTCACCTGATAGAGTGCCTCCTAGTTTTATAGTTAAATCATAAATTTCGCTCTTGGCAAGTTTGTAATTTTTGTATTCTTCTTTATCGTTAAAATCCAAAGGAATTTGAGGATGCACGCTGCCATCTCCGACATGACCCACCATACAAACAGTCAGTTTATATTTATCACAAATTTCTTGGATACCTTTTACAAGTTTAGGCAAATTTTCTCTTGGAACGATTACGTCGTCAGTTGTTATATTAGGTTTTAACTTTGCACAAGCACCCATAGATGATCTGCGTGCCTGCCATATTTTTTGAGCTTCTTCCTCAGTTGCGGAATACTGTATGGCGGAGGCTTTACAGTGTCTTAAAACTTTTGTTATTGTTTCTTTTTGTTCTTCAATATTACTTTGATAACCGTCAATTTCAATTATCAAAGCTGCTTCTTTATCTGTTAAAAGTCCGGTAGGATTAAATTTTTCAACTGTTTGAATTGCATTTTTATCCATAAAATCTATTGTTGCAGGTGAAATCTGCTGTTCAATAACAGAACTTACTGCATTTGTTGCATCCTCTAGTTTGTCAAAATAAGCCATAATTACTTTTGATGTTTGCGGTTTTACTATCAATTTTAAGGTAGCTTCGACCACAATCCCCAATGTTCCTTCAGAACCTATAAAAAGGCTGCCCAGATTATAGCCTGTTGCATTTTTAATTGTATTGGAGCCTGTTCTTAAAAGTTCGCCTTTAGCTGTAATAACGAGCATGTCAATTACGTAGTCTTTGGTTGAGCCGTATTTAAAAGTTCTGGCTCCGGCAGAGTTTTGTGCTATGCTCCCCCCAATTGTTGACACCGCCAAGTTTGACGGATCGGGTGGATAGTATAACCCCAGCTTTTCAACTTCGTTTTGCAACACACCGACAATAACTCCGGGTTGAACTCGGGCGGTCATATTTTCTCTATTTATTTCCAAAATTTTATTCATTTTTGAAAAATTTAATATAATCCCGCCATGTTCTGCAACACAAGCTCCCACAGTGTTTGTACCGGCTCCCCTGCATATTATCGGGAGTTTGTATTTGTTGGCTATTTTTACAATTTTTTGTACTTGAGGTATATTTTCGGCAAATACGACTACATCAGGCAATCTGTTTTGTTTCGGAGAGTTTGATGCATCTTGTGAGTATACATATCTTTCTTCCAATTCAGACAAAACATCTTCCTGAGATAGTGCATTTTGTAAGTCTGATATTGCCTTATTCATCAACATAAGTTGCCAGCTTTTCTATTGTGTTGCCTAATTTCGTTAATTGTTTGTCGATTTTGTCAACTTTTTTGACTAATTTAGTGTCATCAATATCTTCAATCGAATTAAGAATTTTTTCAAGTGTTTTTTCTAAACGATCAATTCTTTCTTCTTGTTCTTCAAATTTTTCAACCAATGTATTTAACAAATCGGTTTGCTCAGGCATACTTTCATTAAGTTGTTCCACAATATATTCAACGTCATTAATTTTGTCGGATTTTTCGCATAAACTTTCAATGTTTTCGCTTGCGGTGTCTATCCATTCACCCATATACATCAAGGCTTGACGCATAACTTTATCCGAGTTGGCGGAACCGTTGACGATGCTTGCTACATTATCAAGTTTTTGTTCAATTCTTTCGGTAATTTCTTTGTTATCCAGGTAATTAATTCTTTCTTCCAGTTTGTATACTATGTTGCTAAAATCGTTTAACCCGTTATTAAGAGCATTGTATGATTCATCGGAGGTAAGAATTAATTTGTTAGTCCTTGAACTTATGCTTAAAATATCTTCAGAAAGTTTTTCAAAATCGGATTTTAAGCCTGAAATTTGTTCTTGTGTCAAAGAGTTTTGCAAATCTTCAACGGAAGTTACTATTTTGTGGATGTTTTCGGAAATATCTGAAATGTCTTCTTTTGAAGATGTATTTGATAGTTCATTCAATACAAGCCTTAACTTTGCGATGTCGGATTCTACATCCTGAAGGGTGTATGAGTATCCGTCGTCGTTATTTGTAATTTGTTTGAGCTGCTGTTTTACTTCAATAAGATTTTGGTTAATTTCGTCAGTTTTTTCTTCGACAAAATCCTTGATGTCTTCAGATTCTTCAATAAAAGATATTTGTTCAAAAACATTAAGTATTGTACTCAAAATGCT
Source organism: Candidatus Gastranaerophilales bacterium (assembly GCA_944325675.1). GTDB lineage: Bacteria > Cyanobacteriota > Vampirovibrionia > Gastranaerophilales > Gastranaerophilaceae > SIG32. Next base: position 6,276 of record CALVAZ010000034.1, on the reverse strand, counting down.
TTCTCTCATATCTTTTAAATCAGTTGTTTCAATAGTGTTAATTTTTTCAATTAAATTTTCAAGGTGATTTTCTATAGCAACAACTTTTTGCTCGCTTGCAGAGCTGGAAAGAAGCTGTTTTTGCGACAGTATCATATCCTTGATTTCGTCAATCTCATCTTGAACGGAAAAATCATCGTCTGCATCAGCCATTGCTAAAATATCAATTTTTTGGTTCAAGGCGTCAAGCAAATCTGATATTTTGGTATTTTTATCAGAAATTTCGTTTGTTTTATCCAAAATTTCCCCATAATTATTTCTTTCGTTAAAAATACGGGTTACTTTATCGGAAATATCGCTTTTTAAATTGTCAATAGCCCAAGTTATATCATCATTATTCATTGCAACAGATATGAGGGTTTTCAAATCTTCTGCTGTTGTGTTGATTTTTTCATTGACAGAATTTTTAATATTTTCGCAAGATGAATCAAGTTCACTTTTTATGATTTCACATGGATTTTGTTCATCAAGTTTTGCAATTATTGAATTCCCAAGCGAATTTACGGAAGATACTATCTTATCGCCGATATCAAATTTGTCACTGTATTCACTAAGAATTTTTTCCACAGAATCTTTTACTTCATTTGCAGCGTCTAATATTGCTTCGGTTTGTTTTTTAGTACTTTCCTCCAGTGTTGTACTGAGATTTTTTTCAATGTTAGAAAATGCCTCTAAAGTATCTTTTAAAGGTGCAAGAACGTCCAAAATTGTTTCAGCTCTTGCGTTTAATACATCTATTATATCTGTATTTACCAGATTAATTTCTTGCTTAACAGCTGTTATTTTTTCTTTTATTTCTTTTAAAGGCGTTTCTATATCAATAGCAGGCTCTTCATCTTCACTGTTAAGTTCAGACTTCAAATCATCTATATACTTAATCAAATTGTTAATTTGAACTTCAACAAGCTCACTATTTTTGGCTAATTCTTGGTGAACACCGGCTTGAATAGCATCTTGAAGTGTTGTTATGGTAACTCCTATTTCGCCCAGTTCTGATGTTATCATATTGACTATTTTGGAGTCACGTTCCTCTTGTCCAAAGTTCCATTCGGTAATGCCTTTAGATATCTGTTCAATTTCATTTTTCAATCCTGTAATTTCAGATATTGAATTGCCTATCTTAATTTCAGTATCACCAAAAATTGTTTGCACTTTTTTGATGACTTCATCAAGTTTATTTTGAAGTTGTTTTGTGTTCTCACTATTTGTTGAAACACCCTCGGTTATTATATCTCTTAAGGCAAGTAATTTTTCGGTTAAACTCGTTTCGTTTGAAGTTTGTGATGACATTATTGTCTCACGTAAAAAGTCTATATTATTGTGTAAACTTGTGAATTTTTCGCTATCATCTTCGGGCAATTTTTCAATGAAGTCATTTTTTAAACTTTTAACATTCAAAGATGTTTCTGCTAAATTATCCTGTAATTCGATTAATTTCTGTTCTATGTTACTATTTGAAATTTCATCAAACTTTGAAGAAACATTATTGATTTCTCCGACAATTTTTTCAACGTTATTTGAGGAGGCTGTTTGTAAATTTTCAAGTTTTGAGTTGATATTTTCGAAGTTTTCTTTCATCTCAAAATTATCAATTTTGTCATTCAAAACTTCGTTTTCTTTAGATAATTTTTCGTACAAATCAGAATTCATGTTTTTGATTGTTTCTGATGTATCGTACAAGTTTTCATTTAGAACATTGATTTTAGTTTCAATATTCTGTGCTGATAAATCATCGATTTTGCCGGAAATATGTGAAATTTTTTCACCTAAATTCTCAACGTTATCGGAAACACTCACTCTTAGACCTTCAAGTGCATTTGCGATAGTTTCAATATTTTTATGAATATCAAGATTTTCTACTTCGGTTATTAGTTGCTGTAAAACATCTTTATTGATGTTAAGATTTTCATTCAAGCTAACAGAATTGTCGATAATTTTTTGTATAAAATCTGCTAAATCATGTCTAAAACCGGCGAAATCATTTTCAGTTACAACAGCAGATAATATAGAATCCAATTTGTCTAACTGTTCACGCACAATCCGATTGCCTTCTTCGCTTGAAGTTGTAAGACTTTCTCTCAACTTATCAAGTACTAATGAAAAGTCATGAATATTTTTGTAAATATCTGCCAAATCTTCTTGCTGGGGAAGATTATTTAATTGTTCCGTTATATAGCCTGTTTTTTGTGAAATTTGTTCAATATCTTTTTTGGTTGAAATTTCGCTTAGTTTTTCATTTATATCTTCATATTTTGTTAAAACATCTGATATGTCACTTTTTTCGGCAAGAGGAGTAAATTTTTCCGATATTGAGTCTGTTTTTTCAATCAGTGTATCCAACTCTGATTTTGTGGAACTGTTTTGAATACTTTCCTCAATCTTATCAACAGTGTTTGTAAGAATATTTTCCATATAGTCTTTTTGTGGCAATGAAGAAATTTGTTCGCTCAGTTCGTTGTTTTTTTCCGCAAAATACTTTAAATCTTCTCTTAAGGGTAATGTGTTTATTTTTTCGGATATTTCGGAAGTTTTGTCAGCTAAACTGTCAAGATCGGTTTTTTCTGCAATTGCATCAAATTTACCATTAATGAGGTCGTATTTTTCAGTCAGTTCAGATAATTTTTCAAGTGCATCTTGGAAATTATCCTTGGTTACAAAATTTTCCAAAGATTTTGCCAAGTCATCATTTTTTTGGTCAACGACATGTAAAGCTGAAAGAATGGCATTAGTTGACATGTAAACATTTTCCAACTCTCTTTTCACGATGTCATTTTGTGCCGTAGGATCCATTACAATCAAATTTTTGAAAATTGACTGTATGTTAGCATTTATATCTGCAATAGAAGTTTCAAACCCTTGATTAATTATTTCGACATCTTTTCGTATAGCACTTACGGATGTGATTATCTCGTTTTTGTCGGTTTTATCAGCTGCAAATGATGCAAATCTTTCATCATATTGGGCGAACAATTCTTTCTGATTATAAAGCTCTTGTGCAATGCTTTTCATATTGTTTGAGAATATATCAAACAACTCTTTCATTTCTTCGGTTTTAGCCAGAGAAGATTGATCTTCGGAAATTTTGTTAAAAGATTCGGATATTTTGCTAAATTCGGAAACTACAAGAGCATGCCTTTCTTCAAGCGTTTTCTTAAGTTCTGTAAGATAAACCTTTATCAAATCATCAGCTTCTGTATCATTGGCCATGAATTCAAGTTTGTTATTTATGCCGGTTAAAAGTTTATCAAAAGTCTCTGCGTTACGGTCTGCTTCATCCTTGATGCCTTCCAAGAGTTCAGCAATTTCTTCTATAGTTTGTGCCATTATCGAAAATTTCCTTAAAATATCCCTACCCTACTATACTACCAGAATAATGGGAAATATAGCAAAAATATTAAGTTTATTTATTAAAATTGTAAAGATATGGCTAATTTCGGATTAGTTAGTGATACAATTGTCATGTATTTATTTATGTTGAGGTTATATTATGAGCCGAATAGTTATAGACAGCGAAAAATGCAAGGCTTGTTACTTATGTGTAAAGGAGTGTCCAAAGGGTCTGATAAAAATAAGTGACAAAACAAATAAACTGGGTGACAGGATAGTTGAATTTAATGACCCTGAAGGTATTTGTTTGGGTTGTGCCATGTGCGCAACAAGGTGTCCTGATTTGGCGATAAAAGAAGTTTATAAAGGATAAAATATGGTGGAATGTTTAGCTGGGAAAAAAGTTCTGACAAAGGGCAATTATGCAATTGCAAATGCAGCGGTTATTGCGGGATGTGATTGCTATTTCGGGTATCCGATTACTCCTCAAAGTGAGATCGGAGAGTTTATGAGCGGTAAGATGCAGGAGCTTGGAAGAGCTTATGTATCAGCTGAAAGCGAATTGGCCGCCATAAATATGTGTATCGGTGCATGCTCAACAGGTAAAAAGGCAATGACATCATCGTCATCTTGTGCAATTTCATTGATGCAGGAGGGGTTATCATATGCTACATCTGATGAGTTACCGATTGTTCTTGTCAGTGTTATGAGAGGGGGGCCCGGACTTGGAAATATATTCCCTTCTCAGGGAGACTATAATCAGGCAACAATTGGCGGCGGTGACGGTGATTACAAACTCATTGTTCTGTCTCCTTCAACCGTTCAAGAGGCTGTTGACCTAACTTATAAGACATTTTATTTGGCGCATAAATATCGTAACCCGGCAATGCTTCTGGCAGATGGGCTTTTAGGGCAGATGATGGAACCTGTTGAATTTGGTGAATATCATTATCCTGAAATTGATAACTCTTCTTGGGCTTTATCGGGTGCTAAAGAAAGAAATTCCAGAATAATCCGTTCATATTCCCCTACAGAAGGCCCGCAATGCGAACACATTAGGCATCTTTTCGATAAATATAAACAATTGGAAGAAAATGAAGTTATGTATGAAGAACTTTATACTGATGATGCTGATTTGTTGGTGTTGAGTTTTGGAAGCCTTTCAAGAAATGTTAAGGCCGCAATAAAACAATTGCGTGAAAAGGGATTGAAAATAGGATTTTTCAGACCTATTACTTTGTCCCCGTTCCCGAACAAAAGGTTGAGAGAACTTTCTCAAAAAATGAAAAAATTCCTTACGATAGAGGTTAACATGGGTCAGATGGTAAGAGATGTAAGACTTGCCGTAAACGGAAATGTTCCGGTTGAATTTTACGGAAAACCGGTAGGCTCTTGGCCCAGCGTTGAAGATTTGCAAACAGCTATAGAAAGGGCAATGATATAATGGAAACACAAGTTTTTAAGGTACCTGATTCTTATAAAAAAGATTTCAAATACACGTTTTGTCCAGGGTGTGACCATGGAGTCGCAATTAGGCTTGTTGCAGAGGTAATGGATGAATTGGGAATAAGAGAGAATACCATTGCTGCAACTTCCATTGGTTGTTCTGTTACTATATATGATTTTTTGGATATTGATGCAATTGAAGCACCTCATGGTAGGGCGCTTGCGGTTGCAACAGGGGTTAAAAGAGCTAATCCTGACAAATTTGTGTTTACTTATCAAGGTGATGGTGATTTCGCATCAATTGGTTTGGCTGAAAGTTTACATGCTGCGCTCAGAGGCGAGAGCCTTTCTACTATTTGTATAAATAATACTACTTACGGCATGACAGGCGGTCAGCTTGGGCCTACTACACTTTTGGGACAAGTAACAACAACTTCTCCTACCGGAAGAAACGTTGAATATTACGGTTATCCGATAAAGATTGCCGAACATGTCGCGCTGTGCGACGGAACTGCTTTTTCAGCAAGAGTTTCATTGGATACAATTGCAAATATAAGAAAAGCAAAACAAGCTATTAAAAAGGCTTTTGAAGTACAATTAAACGGTCTCGGTTTTGGGTTTGTTGAAATTCTTTCAACTTGTCCGACTAACTGGAGAATGTCTCCTGAAAAGGCTCATGAGAGAGTAAGAAACGAAATGATGCCGGTTTTTGTTCCGGGGATATACAAAGATGTTACAAGTAAAGGAAATAACTAATGGAAAAGAATTTTGTTATAGCCGGATTTGGCGGTCAGGGTGTGTTGTTAGCGGGAGAAGTCCTTGCAAATGCCTTTATGATTGATAATAAAAATGTAACGTGGTATCCGTCTTATGGTGCCGAGATGCGCGGTGGAACCGTTAATTGCGAAGTTGTTATGAGTGACGATGAGGTTAGCTCAGTTAATAAGAAGGAAACGGATTTTATTATCGTTTTAAATCAGGCTTCGTTTGATAAATTTGAAAGTAAAGTTAAAAAAGGCGGTTACTTGATTGTAAATACTTCTTTGGCTGAAAAAGCTCAAAATAGAGCTGATATTCACTATGTATTTGCTCCAATATCAGAAATGGCAGAAAAGCTGGGTAATGTTAAAATGGCAAATATGCTTGCTCTGGGGTTACTTTTAAAAGCAAGCGGTCTTTTGTCTGTTGACATTCTCGAAAAAGCATTGGATACGGTTTTGCCTGCTCACAGAAAAAATCTGTTGCCTTTAAATAAAAACGCTATGGAAATAGGCTATAAGTATGATTTATTTGCTTTAAACTGCTAAAATCAGCTAAAAAGTCGATTTAAAATTATGCAAAGAATATTATCCTGTTTCATGTCGGAATAAAGAGGTTAATAGTGAAAAAAGAACTGGTATTATCAATAAAAGAGAAAGAACGCCAGCTTGCTCAACTTAAAGAGCATATGGATAAGAGTTCTGT
>CALVAZ010000033.1 GCA_944325675.1 Candidatus Gastranaerophilales bacterium | reverse complement strand
GGAGTTTCACCGCAACCTGCGCAAGCGCCTGAGAATTCAAATAACGGTTTTCTAAGCATTGCGCCCTTGATAGTTTTGGTTGTATTTTTACCCATAACGTTATCAGGCAGTGAGTCAAAGAATTTTTCGTTAACCACTTCGCCTACTGCTTCTTCTTCCTCAATTGTAGACCAGCTTAAAGCTGCTTTTTCAGGATTTTTAGCCATCGGGCATTGATCTATACAAACTCCGCAACCTGTACAATCTTTGCAATAAACTTGAACTTTGAATTGTTCGCCGTTTTCGTTTGGTTTTGCATCAACTGTTTTGAAGGAAGCAGGAGCATCTTTCAATGAATCTTTTTCCATCAACTTAGTTCTGATAGCAGCGTGCGGACAAGCTGAAGCACAGATACCGCATTGAATACAAAATTCAGGATTCCATTTTGGAACACGAGGTGCGATACCGCGTTTTTCAAGACAAGCCGTACCTGTCGGAATTACACCGTCAACGCTCATCGCTGATACAGGGATATCATCACCTTTTTGTCTCATTGATGGTTCAATGATTTTCTTGGCAAAATCAGATGCGTTATCAGGTATAAGTTTTAAATCATCAGCAGCTTCAACAGCTGAAAGTGATGAAGGAACGACAACTTCTTCTGTTGCATCAACCGCTGCATCAATCAATGCAAGGTTCATGTTAACAACATCGTCGCCTTTTTTCTTGAAAGTTTTCTTAGTCATTTCTCTCATACCTTCCAAAGCTTGTTCGAACGGAATGATTCCTGAAACTTTGAAGTATGCAACCATCATAACCGTGTTAGCACCTTTGCCGCGCAAACCAGGTTGCTGCTCGATAAGTTTTTCGGCATCTACATTGTAGAATTTGATTTTCTTATCAATGATAGTTTTTTGCATATCACGAGTCAAGTGAGAAAAGGCTTCTTCTTTTGACCAAGGGCTGTTTAACAAGAATGTACCGCCCTCTTTGATACCCTTTAACAAGTCATATCTGCCAATGTATGCATGAGCTGAGCAAGATACAAAGTCAGGAGCTGTAATAAGGTAAGTTGATTTAATCGGTTTGTCACCGAATCTTAAGTGAGAAACGGTTACACCGAAAGATTTTTTAGAGTCATAAGCAAAGTATGCTTGAGCATCTTTGTTTGTATATTGACCGATAATTTTAATAGAGTTTTTGTTAGCACCAACGGTACCGTCTGAACCCAAGCCCCAGAACATACAGTTTGTAGTGCCTTCGGGTTCTGTTACGATGTGTTCTGTAACCTTCAATGATTTGTGAGTTACATCATCTTCAATACCTACGGTAAATCCGTGGAAGCCGTTGTTTTCTGCATGTTTGTAAACAGCAAGAACCATTGACGGTGTGAATTCTTTTGAAGACAAACCGTAACGTCCGCCGATTACTCTTACGTCTTTGTTTTCCAAAGCTGCTACAACGTCTAAGTATAAAGGTTCACCGATTGAACCGGGTTCTTTTGTTCTGTCAAGAACAGTAATACGTTTTACGGTTTTCGGCAATGCTTCGTTGAAGCGTTTAACGTCGAACGGTCTATACAGTCTTACTTTTACCAAACCGTATTTAGTACCGCGTTTTGCGTTCAAGTATTCAATAGTTTCTTCTATTGTTTCGCAGCCTGAACCCATAGCCACAATAACATCAGTTGCATCAGGAGCACCGACGTAATCAAACGGATGATATTGTCTGCCTGTTACTTTTGCAACTTTATCCATGTATTCTTGAACAATGTCAGGAACCATGTCGTAGTATTTGTTAACAGTTTCACGACCTTGGAAGTAAACGTCTGTGTTTTGAGCACCTACTTTACATATAGGAGCTTCAGGTCTCATTGCTCTGTTTTTGAATTCTTCAATATATTTTGGTTCAACAAGTTTTGCAATGTCTTCGTAAGAAATTTCTTCGATTTTGTGTACTTCGTGAGAAGTTCTGAAACCGTCAAAGAATTGCAAGAACGGAACTTTTGCTTTGTAAGTAGCCAAGTGAGCTACCAAAGCCAAATCCATTTCTTCTTGAACAGAGTTTGCAGCCAACATTGCATACCCTGTGTTGCGGCAGCCCATAACGTCAGTGTGGTCGCCAAATATTGATAATGATTGTGCAGCCAAAGCACGAGCTGCAACGTGGATAACTGACGGAAGCATTTCACCTGCAACCTTGTGCATTACAGGAATCATCAACAACAAACCTTGAGAAGCTGTGTATGTTGAAGTCAAAGTACCTGCAGCCAAAGCACCGTGAACAGCACCTGCTGCACCTGCTTCTGATTGCATTTCGGCAACTCTCACTTCTTTGCCCCAAATGTTTTTCTTGTGTTGTGATGCCCATTCATCAATCCATTCACCCATTGTAGATGAAGGAGTAATCGGGTAAATTGCTGATACTTCGCTCATTGCATATGCTATATGCGCCGCAGCGTAGTTACCGTCAACTGTTATAGTTTTTCCCGGCATAATTTAGTATCCTCCTTATTTGCTATACTTAATAATAACCTACGCCCAATATCATAATACAAACATGTTATGTTGACAAAGTTTGATGTAAAATATTTTTTAATATTTAATATTTTGTGGCAATTTTTTTTATTCACAAGATTTATACACTCGGAGGCAAAATGCTTTTGAAAATTAACCCGCTGAAATTCACAACAAATTTTGGCATAAACAATAATAACTCACAGCGAACAAATACTTTCCCTGCGACAAAACCTATGCCGTACGATTCGGTATCGTTTAAAGGCGGCGAAAAGCACATGAACTCGCGCTCTGACGCGGTAAATCACAGACTTGCTCAGCAAATATACGCTGAGGCTGAACCTGTTGCAAAAGATTTTCATTCTAAATTACTGAAATATTTTGGTTCGCTGGTAGCAACCGAGGGACACCCGGACAGACCTCTTGCATATAAAAAAGGGTTAAGCGTAAGAATTAAAACTCCTGAGTCAATCTGTGAAAAAACTGCTTCACTGGGACTTAAAAATAAAAACGAAGTAAAGGAAGAACTCGGTGACATCATTGGTGCAAGGCTTGTTTTAAGAGATTCTACAAAAACTGACGAAATTTTGAAAAAACTCATTGAAGGCGTAAAAAACAACGATATTAAAATTTTCGAAATTGAAAGTTACAGACCTGAACCTAAATATGCATACCTTTCCAGAAAACAACTTGATAACCTTGAAAAAGTTTGCAATAAAATGAGGACCAACGGTGTTACAAGAGCCGAAACAAGTATTCCGTCAGGCTACACGGCAGTTCATTTTTCCGTGTATCTGAACGATGACTTCAAAGGCGAAATCCAGCTTATGGGTATTGACGTTGAGCAGGTTAAAGAAATTGAAGACATGCTATACAAGCTAAAAAATAACAAAAGCCTCGCACCTAAATACAAAACTATAGAAGAACAATTGAAAGAGTTAAAAACAAATAAACCGCTCCAAAGAGCCCTCACGGCATATTCAAAAGAACAATATATCGCCGCTCGAGAAAGGGAACCTTACGGTATCAAGTCCAAAAAGGCTACAAAATTCCTGCCTGCACCTGCATACATTCCGCCTGAATACGATTTTAATACACTATACAGAATGAAAACAACCTGCGATTATAAGTACGGAAAAACATCAGGTTAAGCTCACGACCGCTACACTTTCGACATGATATGTATGACAGAACATATCAAACGGCTGTATGCTCTCGACTTTCGCACCTTTTTCTGTCAAATATTTCAAATCTCTTGCCAACGTTGCTGGATTGCAGCTTACATAAATAATTTTACCTTTTGAAAGTCTTAGCGCATTATTCAAAGATTCTTTACTACAGCCCTTTCTTGGCGGATCAAGAATTATTGCATCAAATTTTCTATTCTCTTTTTGAAAAAATTCCCCTGCATCCATATTGTTAATCTCAACGTTTGCAATCCCGTTTTCCTTCAAGCAATTTTCCGCCATCTTGCAGGATTGAGTATTTTCTTCAACGCTCACTACTTTTTCACAAACATCACTAACGCATATTCCAAAAACCGTAATCCCTGCATAAGCATCCAAAACCACAGGGTTTTTAAAGTTTGATGAAATATAATCTTTTACGTATTTGAATATATTTTCGGCACTTTTAGGATTAACCTGAAAAAACGTATTTGCACCGATTTTGAAGGATTTTCCAAGTATTTTTTCAACAACAAAATCTTTGCCCGCAACGCATTTTGAAACATTTCCCTGAATTACGTTTGTCTTTTTGGTGTTAAAATTAACGCAAACACCGGAAACCTCAGAAAAGTTTTCATAAACAGACTCTGCTAATTTTTTAATATTTTTATTAACTTCGTTTGAATTGACCACCAGAACTACTAAATTATCACCCTTGTAGGCTGAATTTCTTATAATAACGTGCCTCAAATCGCCAGAATGCTTTTTTTCATTGTAGCCTGAAACACCAAATTCATAAGCCTTTTCTCTAACAAAATCAATAATTTCATCACAAATTTTGGGCTGAATCGGGCAGTGCTTTATATTCACAAGCTCGTGAGAACCCGTTTTGTAATACCCTGCAAGAATACGTTTTGACACCTTTGTCTGAGAAACGGGGTATTGGATTTTGTGTCTGTATTCAAGAATTTCAGGACTTTTTATAACATCTTTCACCACAATATCAAGCCCGCCGATATTTTTCATCGCATCTTGAACGATTCGACGCTTTAATTCAAGCTGATAATCATAATCTATAAACTGCAGCTGACAAGCTCCGCAAACCTTTTGCATTGAGCAAAACGGCTTTACACGGTGAGGGGACGGCTCAATGATTTCCACAACTTTTGCGTTTGCATAAGATTTATTTTTTTTAGTAATTTTGATTTTTACGACATCTTCAGGACACGCGCCTTCAACAAAAACCACCTGACCGTCAATCCTTGCAATTCCGCACCCGGGAGTTGCAAAACCTTCTATTTTTACCGTAAATTCATCCGTCATAGTTTGATTATATTACGAAAATTACCGATTTAAAAGGCTTTTCAAAAATTGTTAAATTTTGGTTAAAAAGAAGGAGAATATTAAAAATCGGAGTTATAACGTAAGTGTAGAGAGTAAAAAAGTTTGAAAGGAGCGTTTAAGATGAAATTTTTAGTTAGAAAAGCACCGGAAAATTTTATAAGAACTGTAAATGATGAAATCAGCTCTTTGTTAAACAGACATTTTGACAGCTACTTCCCGGAAGCTGCTTATTGGGAAGATATGGATAAGTACTCCATGCCTGTAGAAATGACAGATAAAGGTAAGGAATTTATTGTAAAAGCAGAATTACCGGGCGTTAAAAAAGAAGATTTGGATATCGACATAGACAAAAAATACATCACTATCAACGCTAAAAAAGAAGAAGAAACCGAAGTTGATGAAAATTCTTACAAAAAATCAGAATTCAGATACGGTGAATTTTCAAGAACAGTTTACTTCCCTGAAGAAATCGACGTTGAAAAAACAGAAGCCAAACTTGAACACGGTGTATTGAAAATTAATGCCCCAAAAGTTCGTGTTGAAAAAGAATCCAAAAAGAAATTAAGCGTTAAATAATAATTTGATTAACAACCCTGATAAAAAATAAATCGGACAACGAAACCTCGCTGCCCGATTTTTTGATTTATAAAAAAAGCCCCCGCAACAGACAGAAAAAAATCTCTGCCGTGCGGGGGTTGTGAAGGATTTAAGAAAAAGATTCTGCAGCATAATTATCTATCGCCTGATGACGATTAGATTTATTTGAACAAAAAGACACGTGTATCCACTTATCAGTCTTGTTATATTCATAAAGAAGCTGGTCATACGGAAGATTGTTTTTTATGTAATCAAAAACTTCTTTCAACTTTTTTTGAGGGACCACAAAATCGGCCGCCTGACCCTTTAAATGCTGCGAATTTGGCTTGCCGCCGATTTTTTTGTTTAATTCAGGGCACCTGTAGCCGCTTGTGACAATTATCGCGCAACCCAAATGATTTCTTAAGGGTTGAAGGACATTTTCGCACAAAGCCTTAAGATTGGCTATAACCTCAACTGATGGCCTGTTATCAATTTTGTTTGACATAGCTGTTACAGAATACGTCATCTCGTTTATTGTAAAATTTTCAGTCAGTTTCATATTTAACCACCTTTGCTTTTAATTGCGCGATTTCTATTTCGATATTTTTTTGTGCTTGAATTGCACTGTCCCAGTTGCTTGCCACCATATCAATTTTGTGAAGCTGAAACCCGAGCCCGACAAGTCCTGTCACAAACATTACGCCGAATATGCTAAAAAAACTTAGTAAAAGATTCCTATTATTTTTTTGGTTTTCATAAAGCGTATTTACCTTGTCGACAAACGAAATATGCCCGTCAAGCTGGCTTATTCCGCCAAAAAAGAAGCAGTGCATATCCTTACAGCTTTGAGTAAGCAAGTCAAATTCTTTTTTAAAATCTTCAAGTTCGTGTTTTAAAAGCATATGATGCTCAAAACATTTGTCCGGCTGTTCTGTCATTTTACATCTCCATTGGCTAATCTTTTCTGTCAAATTTCCGCATAAGACTTTCGTACTCGGATAAATCATCTTTTGAAAAGAAACTTTTGTATAAATCCGTAATTTTAAAAATCTCTTCGGCTATATTTGTTGCCTCTTTCAGGCGTTTTTTATCTTTTATAATTTGAGTTTCGGATTGTCTGGTTTTAGCGTTTTCAGCGCAGTCGAAGAGGCTTTTTAAAGCCTCCGCAACCGCATTAATCAGTTCTGTCAAATTCATTGATTATCACCCTTATAAATCATTTCCGCTAATTCCAAAGCCTTTGGCTTTAGGGAATTTAAAACGGGCATAAAAGC
>CALVAZ010000032.1 GCA_944325675.1 Candidatus Gastranaerophilales bacterium | reverse complement strand
CAATACCATGAGCTTTGCATACAGGTCCTTTGATTTTTAATAATTCGATTTCCATTTCGAATTTATCGCCGGGTCTTACTATATTTTTGAAGCGTGCATTTTCAACACCTGCATAAAGTGCAAGTTTTCCGTTGAATTCAGGTAATTTAAGCAAAATAGGTGCTGAACATTGAGCAAGTGCTTCCAATTGCAATACACCTGGCATGATTGGGTTGCCCGGGAAGTGACCTTGGAAGAAACCTTCGTTCATTGTCATGTTTTTGTAACCCTTTGCGTATTTACCGGGAACACATTCGGTAATTCTGTCAACAAGCAAGAATGGATATCTGTGAGGAATCATATTCATGATTTCCATAATATCAAAACTCAATACTTCTTCTGTCATAATTCTCTCCTTATATTTTAATTTGTCTCTATTAGTTTGTCTTTTAGCATTTTTGCAACTTTTAAATGTACTGCATGACCTGCTTCTTTTATAAGAATTTGTGCTTTCAAATTCAAAGGATTAACACCTGTCAGGTATAAATCCCCGATAGCATCAAGTATCTTATGTTTTACAGGTTCATTTTCCGATCTTAAATCCGTTGTATAACCTTCGTCTTTTAATCCCACAGTATTTTCCAAAGTTACCCCCTTGGCAAATCCGAACATTTGAAACTTTCTTAAATCTTTATAAAACCCGAAAGTTCTTGCCTCGATTATTTCTTGTGGATTTTTTGGATCAAAGTTTACCCAACGTCTTGTAAGATCAGGATGATCATAATTTACAGTATATGATATAAACAAGTCTTTATCAGGAAGGATTACCATACTTGTTTTACCGTTTAAGTAAAAAATTGGTTCAGAAACTGTATAGTATTTATTTTTTGATTTCTCGACTCCGGCTTGATTAAAAAGTTCAACCCATTGTTTTGCGCTTCCGTCAAGTGCAGGGACTTCTTCTTCATCCATACAGATATCGACGGAATCTATTCCGCAAAAAGCCATTGCTGCGGACAAGTGTTCTTCAAGCATAACCTTTGATTTTTTGTTGCCCAAAGTAACGCAATGCTCCGTTGAAATTAAATTATCAACATCAGCTGTAAAGGCTTCCTGACCTTTTACAAAATACCTTATCTTGCCTTCATTTGAAGGGAAAAAAGTTACCTTGCAGGGTTTATTTTTCATTAAGCCGTTACCTGTTATTTCAACTTGTTTTTTGAGTGTTCCCATTATTCGTTATGTGCCTCTTCAAATGCTGTTAGCATTGGTTCATATTTTCTGAATTTTGCTATAATTTCTTGAGCATCCTTCATTGTTTTAAGCTGTTTAATGAATTCTTTTCTTGGAACAGCCGGAATACCTACAATAATTGAGCGTTCAGGGAATGATTTTGTTACACCAGCTTTTGCCGCAATAATTGTATCTGAGCCTATTTGAATATGGTCTGCAAGACCTGCTTGACCTGCGATTACAACTCTATCGCCAATTACACAGCTTCCTGCAATACCTACCTGAGATATAATTAGGCAGCCTTTTCCGACTTTGCAATTGTGTCCGATCATTACAAGGTCATCAATTTTTGTATCATCTCCGATAACTGTGTTTTCAATAGTTCCTCGGTCTATTGCTGAATTTGCACCGATTTCAACATTGTTTCCGATTTCAACAGAGCCGATTGAAGGTATCTTGAAGATTACATGTTTTGCTTGAGTGCCTTCTTTGATTTCACCATCTTTTCTTGCTTGTTCAATGTTATCCGGATTTTCAGTAACAAAACTAAATCCGTCAGCACCCAGAGATACACCATGGTGTAATATAACTTTGTTTCCTACTTTGACTCTGTCACCTACGTTAACTCCCGGGTGGAAGAAACAATCAGAACCGATTTTTACGCCGCTACCGATGTATGAGTTGGCAAGAATTTTTGTGTTGTCTCCAATTTCAGCATTTGCAGAAATTACAACATTTGGCCCGATTGAAACATTTTGACCTAACTTTGCTGTCGGATCAACGACTGCAGTCGGGTGAACATCTTTGTTAACCGTTGGTGGAACATAGAAAAGATTCAAAAGTTTCATCATTGCAAGTCTTGGACGTTCAACCTCAATTGTTGTAAAACCGTCAATCTGTACGCCTAAAGGTACAAGTGCTGCTTTGGCCTTTGATGAAGAAAGATTTGCGATTTCATCTTCTCCCAAAGCAAGAGCCAAAGTTTTTTCGTCAGCTAAAAGCGGAGGCGCGATGTGTGTTATTTCAACATCAGAAGCCTTAGTCAGCATACCGCCTACGATTTGTGTAATTTCTTCTACTGAAAAAGTTTTCATGTTCTACTCCTTATTATTAATCTTATTAATTGTATTTGTTGTTGATTTGCCTTGTACAAACTCTATAAATTCAACCCTTGTGCCGTTTTTTCTCATAATATCTGCCTCGGGAAGGGTCTCCATGTTATAATCAGCACCTTTGGTATACACATTGGGTTTAATTTCATCAAGAAGTTCTCTCGGACTATTTTCATCAAATAAGACAACATAATCCACACAACTCAATGCCGTTAATATTTCAGCACGGTCATTTTCATTGTTTATTGGACGTCCTTCACCTTTAATTGCGCGGACTGATTTGTCTGAATTTAGTAAAACTATTAAATAATCACCAAAAGACTTTGTTTTTTGAAGATATCTTACATGCCCTACATGCAGAATATCAAAACATCCATTTGTTGCAACAACGGTTTTGCCGCTTTTTTGAAGGTTACGGACAAACTCTGCTATATTTTCTCTTCTCAACACTTGTCCCATAAAAATGCCCCTTGTGCTTACTTCATTCTACCAGAAAAAACCTTAAAAGTCGCGTCCTTTTTACAAAAAGTAATAATATCGGATAATTTATTTTTCTATAAATTCAAGTTTATAATCCAACAAATCAGCTATTACATAAGCTTCATCCAGTGATAATGTACCGCGTTGAAGTTTGCCGGTCAGACTTTTAAATGTATAAGGCTTACCTGTTTTTTCCCTCATCATTTGGGCAAGTTTTGTAATAGTTATACATCTTAGTGCTATTAAAGATTTTATTTTTCTGCGAGCGTCCATTGTTTAATTATAGTTTACTTGACAATAAAACAAACTCTTGTTATTATATTACTCATATATAAGTAATAATACTCTAATACGGGTAATAATATTGTTATAATTATTTTGAAAAACGATAGACACTTAATTTATAGACAAGTGGCTAATATGAAAAATAAATTGTCAATGCTAGGATTAGCTGGTCATGGAAAAAATTCTTGTTATAAGATACGGAACAATTGGCGATACAATTTTCGCTAGTGTATTTTACAGAGAACTCAGGGCGTCTTTACCTAATGTAGTAATTGATATTTTGGTTGATGATATTGCAGAAGATGTAATGCAGAATTGTCCTTACATAAATAAAATTTTTAAAATTGACGGTAAGTATAAAAATTTCTTAGCATATATTGCACTGTTTAAGAGATACGATACAGTATATTTCCTTAAAAATGATAAATTTTTTACGGTAATTGCATATCTAGCAGGTGTGAAAAATCGTATAGGTTTTGACATAAGACGAAATAAGTTCTTAACCTTAACATCTGCATACAATTGTGATAGGCACGAGATAGATTGTTATCTCGATTTATTAAGGATTTCAGGTATTCCAGTTAAAAATGACAAAACGGAGCTGTGGCTTGATAGGATTAACGATTCAAAAGTAAGAGAGATTACGGAAGCTATACCTCATAAAAAAGTATTGATACAAGCTTATAGCAGATTTAAACAAAAAAATTGGCTTGATGAATATTGGGCAGAGGTTATATCATATCTTTCAAATAGTATGAATACACAGGTATTTTTTGTTGGCGGAAACAAGGATATACAAAGTTATCAAAAACTTATGAAAAATGTGAAAACTGAATTAGATATACCACCTATTGATATGTGTGGAAAGCTTTCAATTAAGGAATCAATGTCTTTAGTTAAAAATATGGATCTGGTTATAGGAATTGATTCAGGAGTTATACACATGGCTGCTGCTCTTGACGTTCCATCTATCTTACTTCATGGTCCGACTTCTCTTGTAAGGTGGAAGCCAAGGAGTGATAAATGCGTTGTGCTATCTAAACATTTTTCTTGTTCGCCTTGTTGTTTGCAACCGGGTTCCACAAAGTACTGTAAAAACAGAGTTTCGGACTGCATGGAATATTTAACACCTGATATTGTAATTAACGCTCTTAAAGATAAATTTTCACTATTGCAAAAGAACGTTACTTGAATATTATTATATTTTTGTATTTGTTAAACATTGAACTCCAGGGTGCAAATTCCTTGTATCTCGGAAAATCCAGATTTGATTTCAATTCTTTTACAAATGTATCTGCAGATAAATTCTTAAAAGAATTTACGCTATATGTTGCTGTATTTATTTTGGGTTTAAAAAGTTCTTCTTGTTTTACTTCACGTTTTAATTTATGCTGAGTGGACCACCATTCAGGGTTTTTAAAAGTTTTTTCCCCTATTTGCAATTTCGTTACTAAGTCACCAATCTTTGCCATTTTTTATACCTTTTTATTAATTTTTAAGTATCGTAATATCTAATTTTGTTAGAAAAGTCCCATTTCAGTAACTTTTTTACATATTCTAACAGTATTAAGAGCAGCCCCTATTCTTAGGTTATCCCCAACACACCAGAGGCTTATGCCATTTTTGAAAGCGATATTCTTTCTTATGCGTCCGACAAAAACAGGGTCAACATTCGCGGCATCACGTGTGGTCGGGTATTCGTAATTTTCAGGGTTATCAATGACTTTGACCCCAAACGTATTTTTAAGAATTTCTCTGACTTCATCCGGTGTAATTTCATTTTCAAACTCGATATCTACAGCTTCGCTGTGTCCTCTATATACCGGTACACGCACGGCTGTACAAGATATCGGTGTATCTGGATTTAAATGCAAGATTTTTTTGGTTTCGTTTGTTACCTTCATTTCTTCTTTTGTGTAACCGTTTTCGCAAAATACATCGATTTGTGGAATTACATTAAAAGAAATTGGTTTTTTGAAACAAACATTTTCAAATTTTTCACCTGCAAGATTTGCTTTTGTGTCGGCGGTTAACTCATTTATTGCAGCAAGTCCTGCACCGGATACGGATTGATATGTAGATACTATTAATCTTTTTATTTTTGCTTTTTCATGTAAAGGTTTTAAAACAAGCATCAATTGAGAGGTTGAACAGTTTGGATTTGCTATAATACCTTTGTGTTTTTTTAAATCCTCGTCATTAACATAGGCTATTACAAGCGGAACATCAGGTTCCATTCTAAAAGCTGATGAGTTATCTATCAAAACTCCGCCGCGTTTTACAATTTCCGGTGCAAATTTTTTAGAAGTTGAACCACCTGCAGATGCTATTACTATATTTATCCCATCAAAAGATTCAGGTTTTGCTTCTTCAACAATATATTTTTTACCCTGAAATTCAAGCTTTGTACCTGCACTTTTTGCACTTGATAATAACTTTAGCTCATTGTATTCAACGTTAAGCTCATCCATAATTTTTAATATTTCTCTGCCTACAACGCCTGTGGCACCTAAAATTGCAATATTTGGTTTTCTCATTATCTTAATTCTCCTATCTGTGTCAGGGTTATACTACAAAAATTTATACTAATATTTTTTCTAAGCCATAGACGAAATCATTTGCTTTAGAAACATGTTTAACGGCGAGCAAGATTCCCGGCATGTAGCATTTTCTATCTGAGGAATCGTGTCTTATAGTTAATGTTTGTCCCATTGAGCCGAAAAGTACTTCTTGTGAAGCCATAAAGCCGGGCATTCTAACAGAATGTATATGTATATCGGAATATGAATTTCCGCCTCGTGAGCCTTGAATTGTTTCTTTTTCAGGGCAATTCCCGTTTATAAAACTTTCTTTTGCTTTTGACATCATCAGGGCCGTTTTTATTGCGGTGCCTGACGGGGCATCTTTTTTCTGGTTATGGTGGAGTTCAATAATTTCCGCATTATCAAAATATTTTGCGCAGAGTTCTGCACACATCATCATTAAAACTGCACCTGTGGAGAAATTCGGAGCGATAAAGCATCCAACATTTTTTTCATTGGAAAGGTCTTCCAATTCTTTAATTTGTTCATCACTCAGACCTGTTGTGCCTATAACTATTTTGATTCCGTTATTAAGGCAATATTTGGCATTTTCAAATATGGATTTTGGCTGCGTAAAGTCAATTACAACGTCAATCTCACATTCTTTTTTGGCCTCTTCAATTGTATTGTAGATGCCATCTTGTGAAATAATATCAATTTTGGCAACAAGTTCTGTTTCAGGGCAATCGTTAATCGCACTGACAACTTCTTTACCCATTTTGCCTAAAGCTCCGCATACTGCAACTTTTATCATAATAACCTTTCCTTTTTTGTATATTTTATCAGAAACAAAAAATTTATGTTATTATTATGTAGTTAGTTAAGGAGAGGAAAAATCATGGCAGAAGCAAAAATTTTGGCAACAATTGAAAGAAGTGAAACTGAACAATTACAAATTTCAATAAGCGAATACAAGGGAAAAAGCTATTTGAATATGCGTATATTCTATACGACAGATGATGGAGCTACTTGGCTTCCGACCAAAAAAGGTGTTACTTTTTCACCTGAACAGATTGATCTTTTGGAAGAAGCTATTCAAGAAGCTAAAAAAGAATTTATGGAAGCATAAGTCTAAATTTTATGAGCAAATATGCTTTGGCATTGGTAAATATTAAGGGGCTGGGGGTAAAAACATTCAGCTATTTGATTCCTGACGAGATGAAGGAAAAAATCCAAATCGGTCAGGCTATTTTGGTGCCGTTTGGACGTCAGGGGCTTGTGAATGCATTTTGCGTCGGGTTTTCAGATTATTTGCCCGGTGATTTTAAAGTAAAAAAGATAAACAAAATTCTTGATGAAAAGCCGCTTTTTTCAATAGATTATCTGAACTTACTCGATTGGGTTGCAAATTACTATTGCTGTGATTTGGTGACTGTTTTGAATGCGGCAATACCTTTAAAATTGATTGAGAAGGCATCAAAAACAGAACAGACTGTGGAGTTTATAAAATTTGACGGTGCATCTAAAAGGCAAAAAGAAGTTTTGGAAATTTTGCAAAAAGCAGGTAAAATGCCTTTGATTTTGTTTGAAAAAACTGCCAAAACTACACGTGCAACCATAAAAAAACTTGATGAACTCGGATGTTTAAAAATAACTTCTGAAGAATTATACAGAAATCCGCTTGATGTTTTAAAGATAAGTGAAAGGGAACCATTATTTGAGCTTTCACCCGAACAACAAAAAGTTTACGAAGGGATAAAGAAAAAAGCCAAAGATAATAAAACAATTCTTCTGCATGGGGTTACCGCAAGCGGCAAAACAGAGGTATATTTCAAATTGATTGACGATACTATAAAATCAGGCAAAAATGTTTTGTTTTTAGCACCTGAAATAGCTCTGGCATCTCAACTTACAAAGCGTTTGGCAAAAAAATTCGGAACCGAAGATGTAGCAATTTGGCACAGCAGTATTTCTGACGGTGAAAGGTATGACGTTTGGCAAAAACTATACAAAAACGAAATTAAAATTCTTGCAGGCGCAAGATCGGCTGTGTTTGCGCCATTGCAAAATATCGGTCTAATTATTATCGATGAAGAGCATGAAAGTGCTTATAAACAAACAAGCCCCGCACCAAGATATGATGCTAAAATCGTTGCAAAAAAACTTGCCGAGCTTAACCAATGCCCGTTGTTACTGGGCTCTGCAACACCTGACATATCTGTTTATTATAGGGCAATAAATTCAGGTAATCTTTTTGAATTGAAGAAAAGATACAATGATGCAAAAGTTCCGCCGGTTACCGTTATAAATATGCAGGAGCACGGCAGAGCAGCGTACAGAAACGTGGTTTCTAAGCCCCTGCAAACTGCTATAAATGAAACTTTGGAAAGCAAAAAGCAAGTTATTCTTTTGATTAACAGGCGTGGATTTTCAACGTTTACCCAATGTCAGGCCTGCGGACATGTAATTGAGTGCCCAAATTGTGCTATACCTATGATTTGGCATTCAAGAGATCAAAAATTGAAATGCCATTATTGCAATCATAGTGAAAGTTTTCCCGATGTCTGTCCCGAATGCGGTTCTGATGCATTAAAAAATAGCGGAACGGGCACTCAAAAAATTGAACAGTACATAAAAGAGCTTTATCCTGATAAAGTTGTTGAAAGAATTGACAGCGATATTTTAGTCAGAAAAGGTGAACACATCAGGCTTTTAGAACGCTTTCAAAAGGGTGAAATTGATATTTTGGTCGGCACACAAATGATTGCAAAAGGTTTGGATAACCCAAATGTAACTTTAGTTGGTGTAATCTCTGCCGATGCCAGTTTTAATTTACCTGATTTTAGAGCATCAGAGCGTGGGTTTCAGCTTTTGACACAAGTTGCGGGCAGAGCCGGTCGCGGAGATTTTGCAGGCAGAGTATTTTTTCAAACCTACAACCCCGAATATTACGCACTCGAAAGTGCAAAATCTCAAAATTACGGTGAATTTTACGAAAAAGAAATTATCGCACGTGAAGAATTTGACTATCCGCCGTTTAGTCAAATTATAAGACTTGTTTTGTCAAGTGAAAACAATTTCAGAGCTGAAAAGTCAGCACAAGAAATTGCCCTAAGGCTTTGTACTATGATTGAAAAATACGGAATTTCAGAACGGCTTGAAGTTCTTGGCCCGACAAATTGTGTTATCGAAAGGATAAACGGTCAATATCGTTTTCAAATTATCATAAAGAATAAACTCGAAGAAAAAGGTCACAGGTTCATTTCAAGTTTTTTGAACAAAATAACTATGCCAAAAGATATAAAACTCACAATAGACGTTGACCCGTTGGATATTTTATAAGGTTGTTGTTTAAGCTACTTCCCAAATAAATCATTAAAATCACATTCAAGAACTTTACAGAGTTTATTTATTGTTGAAAAATGTAATTTTCTAATGGTATTGTTATTATATTTTTCTAAAGTTGAAATTTTAATATTAGACTTATTTGACAGTTCTCTCAAAGTAATTTTTTTCTTAACTAACAATTTATTTAAGTCGCATTTTAACAATTTTATTTTTCCTTTATCAAATTTGAAATATTATTTGATAAATAAAATAACAGAAAAAATCTTTATTATAGTTCATATATATGAACTTATTAAAAATCAATTACTACAATGTGAGTATATAAGTTTTCGTTTTTTCTCTGATTTGTTTGTCAACTTCAAAGATTTCATCAATTGTGGGGTTTTGGATTACTGTGTGTTCAGACATCATTTTTTCAACAATCTCATATATTCTGGAGAGTTTTATTTTTCCGTCCAAGAATGCAAATACGGCTTCTTCATTTGCAGCGTTTAAGCAAGTTGTCATTGTGCCGCCGATTTTGCCTGCTTGATATGCAAGTTTTACGCAAGGGAATTTTTCAAAATCAGGTTTTTCAAAATCAAGCCTTGCAATTTCAGAAAAGCTAAAACTTTTTGATTTAATTCCTTCAAATCTTTCCGGATAAGATATTGCATATTGGATTGGAATATGCATACTCGGCAGGCCTAATTGCGCGATTACGCTGCCGTCTTTGTATTCTATTGCAGAATGAACAATACTTTGCGGGTGGATTACCACATCTATTTTATCGTAATCAAAGCCGAAAAGATGGTGCGCTTCAATTATTTCTAAGCCTTTATTCATCAAAGTTGCGCTGTCTACCGTTATTTTTTTACCCATGTGCCATTTGGGGTGGGCTAGGGCTTCTTTGACTGTGGCATTTTTCATTTCTTCTATTGTTTTGTGTAGAAAAGGACCGCCTGAGGCTGTTATAATTAATTTTTCCACCTGTGAAATGTCTTTTATACATTGATGAATAGCACAATGTTCGCTATCAACCGGAATGATTTTTACATTATGTTTTTTAGCTTCTGCCATAACAATATCGCCTGCCATAACAAGAGTTTCTTTGTTTGCAAGAGCTATATTGATGCCGTTTTTTATGGCTGTAAGTGTTGGTTTTAAGCCGATTTTTCCGGAACATGCCACAAGAATTATGTCATTTTCTGTATCTGAACAAATTTTTTCTAAGCCTTCATCTCCATAAAAAGTTTCATACCCCTCACCCGCATTTGTAACTCGCTTTGCTCGCACAACTGCGTCCTCTCCCACAAGGGGCGAGGGTTTTGCAGCTAAAACCACATACTTAGGTTTGAATTTTTTAGCTTGAGCTTCTAAAAGTTCTTTATTATGGCCGCCGGCAAGTGCTATTATTTCAAATTTGTCTTGAAGTTTTTCCAATACTTCAAGTGCCTGAGTTCCTATAGAACCGGTCGAGCCTATTATGCTTATCTTTCTCTTTTCCATATGTCTATTATATGATAAATATATTAAAAAAGAGCCCGAAGGCTCTTTTCAATTATTGATGCTCCTCATTAACAAGAGGTTTGCTTTCATTTACGTACCCTGTAAGTTGCTTCAAAGCTTGTTTATAAGCGTTAACAGTTCCGTTACCGCCTAAACATCCTCCGGGACATGCCATAACTTCAATCAAGTTACCCAGCTCGCAAACACCGTTTTTGGCGTACTTTTTCAGGTCACGGATTGATTGTTTATCCAAGCCGTTTATTACAACCGGATATGTTGGCAAATGTTCCGGCAACATTGTTTGAACTGCTTTTGCAACACCGCCTGTCACAGCATAGTTTCTTGCTTCTGCTGAGGCTTCAGTTTTAAACTGAACTTCTCCGCATTCGGAAACCTGAACGCCCAAAGCTACAAACCAAGCACCTAATTCTTCGTAATTAAGTACAAAATCAACGTTTGGATTTTGCATAGCTTCTTTACGTTTTGCATTACAAGGGCTGAAAAATACTGTTACTGCATCGGGATGTTCTTTTTTAACTATTTCTGCGGTGTAGTATAAAGGAGTTTTTGTATCTGATCTGAAAGGTTTCATTTCAGGAATATGCTTTTCAACTAACTCATTATATCCTGCACAGCATGATGTTGTCATAAATTCAGCACCTGCTTCCAGTCTTTCTTCAAATTCTTTAGCCTCTGTTTTTGTTGTTACATCGGCACCTTGAGCTACTTCATAAACGTCAGCGAAGCCGAGTTTTATAATAGCTTCTTTTAATTGTGTAGGTTTGCAAGGCAGTTGTCCCATAATTGCAGGAGCTACCATTGCTATAACTTTCTTGCCTGCTTTTATATTTTTTAATATATCAATAATTTGACTTTTTTCGTGAACCGCACCAAATGGACATGCAGCAACGCATTTCCCGCAAGAAATACATTTTTCAAAATCAATTTTAGCATGGCCGTCTTCTCCTTTTGCTATAGCCCCGACAGGACAAGCGTTTTCACATGGAACAATAATCTTTGTAATTGCTTGGTACGGACAAACTTGAACGCACATTCCGCAATTTTTACATTTTTCAGGGTCTATAACGGATTTTCCGTCCTTTATACTGATTGCACCAAATTTACAAGTGTTCACACAAGGTCTTGCAACACATCCTTGGCAAAGATCAGTTACATAGATCCTTGAAGGAACGCAGCCCTTACAAGCAGTCGTCAGAACGGTTAGAGGATTTTCTTCTGGTTCTTTACGTTCAAGAGCTTCTTCTGCCAAAGTTGACAACAATACACTGTCATCAGCTTCTTCAATTGACATACCTAAACCTGCAACGGTTCTGTCACGCAAGATAGCTCTTTCTTTGTGTATACAACACCTGTACGGGACTTCGCTGCCTTTCGGGCGCATCTCATACGGTATTAAGCGAGTATTTTCAGGGAAATTATCGCTTAAATATGCTTTTATTAATCTTACCAAAATTTCACGCTTTAAGTGTGAAGTTTGTTTTGGGGTACTATTCATACTCATATTCTTTTCCTTATTATTTTAGTTTCTTTTCAATTGCTGCTAAAACTTTTTCAACTGTGGCTTCTTTGATTACTTCATCATCAACTTTTACGTATGGAGCTTTGGAAAATTCCCAATCGATAGAGCAAAGTCCTAAACACGGAACCCCTGATACGTCAACTCGGTCACCGTACTTTTTTGGAACCAATTCTATCAACTCTTGCAAATTTGCAGATCCCATTACAAAACATGTTGTCCCTAAACAAACCTTAACACTAACTTTTTTGTCCATACTTTCTATCCTCTCTATAACTTTGAATTACTTTCAAAACTCTGTCTGATATATTTACATATATTGTATGCTTACTTTTTTGAAATACTTGTCTTGAAGAACCTTTGCAATGTTTTTTATTATATTTTTACGTATTTCAATTTCAACCGGAAGCGACGGGTCATAGTGTGCCTGATTTAATTTGGCTCCGACCATGAAGTTTATGCAATCACTATCCAATAAAAAGTTTACCAGCTTTCCTGCCGCGTTGTCAATATCTGTTGTACCTGATTCTAAATATTCCAGCGTTTTAGTTAACGTTAAAACACCTTCTGTGACTAAATCGACTCCGTCCATATAAGAACAAGACGGAAGTTTCCCTATACTTATCTGCGAATCCATGGTTATAGGTTTGTTAAGTTCTCTGGATATCAGGTTGGCAGTTGTTCCTCCGCAAACGGCTTTTTTGCCTTTAAAGTTATCAAACATTTTTGCATATTCCGCATCTTTTGATTGGTGATACGGCGGGCCTGTAAATATTAGAGATTCTCTTGGTTCTCTAAAATAAAGCACGCAGGCGGAAATATCGTCTTTTGGGTTTCTGTCTGTTTCAATATTTCTTGCTTGGTTTACTATATATTGTGATAATTCAGAACTTGAAATATCAGGATGTTCTAAAATTTTATCTTTTAAAAGAACTATCAAGCCATCACGTCTTAAGCCGAGCTTCAGCCTGCCGCCGCCTAAACCGGATTGAGTTACTCCGTCGGAACAAAAAACTAGTCTGTCACCTAATTTTAAATCTATTCGGTAAACCTTCATTTTTCTGTTTTTAAAGGTTTTTGATTGTATCGTTTCATAGTCCGGTTGCAAAACTTCATTATTTCTTATCCAAATAAATTCAGGGTTGCCTTCCTCAACAATTTTAGCGTGTCCGTCATCATTCACATCAATTGCGGAAAAAGTTGAATAGCTTATGTGTCTGACCTTGCAAATCGGCAGTGAATTCATTATTATTTCGGCAGCTTTGCGAATTGAGATTTGTTGGTCTTCAATGAACCTTAACAACATTGTTGCTGTCATACAAGAAAGAATATTTGCTTTAATTCCGCTTCCCAAACCGTCTGATAACACTGCAATGAGGCGTGCTTCATCTGGGTATCTTTTTGATACAAAATAGTCCCCGTAAGCATTTTGGTTATATTTTTTCATCTGACTGCAGTCAATATCAATGAACACCCGTATCCTCCGAACCTTCATCTTTATCGTCGTAGTCATTTGCGATAGAGCTTAGTAGTGTTTCCGTTTCTACCATGTGTTCTCCTAATAGACACGCGATTTCTTGAACGATAGAAATATTTTTGGATATAACTTCATGTGCTTTTTGAGAAATTTTTTCTCGGTTTGTTTCAGTTTGAGTTACATCTGTTATTACAGCTCCGACAATTTCATTTTCTTCAATAGTGAAAGCACTTATGTCATAGATGCGGTTTTTGACAGGATAGTGTTCTTTGTGTAAGTCTTTCCCTGTTTTTAAAATGGTTTTGAAAATGTCTGCAAAATCAACAATTCTGTCTATTGCAGCTCCTGACATGCCGTCGGGACGTGCTTTGAAAATTTCGTACATATCTCCTGTAAACATTTTCATAAAGCTGTCATTTGCTTCCAATATATTCATTTTATTGTCCACCATAACAACCGCCGCAGGCATGCAGCGTATCATTGCAGCAGCTTTTCGGACGGCAATTTTTCGCATATACGATACGCACATGGATGTTTCCGCGTCACCATTTAAGAGTGCAACTGCCATATCCCTACAAGTCGGATACCCGCACCCTCCGCAATTAAGCTCATCATCCACAGAGTGTTTGCCGATTTTTTTCAAGGTTTTTAATATATCTTCTATCGAGTATGTTTTTTGTTTAACCTTTGAAGATGTGTAATCTACATCAACAACAACTGCCGGTTTTTTAGGAATTACAACACGGTGTTTAACTTTTGATAAGACATCAGATACAATGCTTATACCGGCTTTTTCCGTTGAAATACAAGGTCCGCTTACACAACCGCCTTCACAGGATAATCCTTCTAAAAATATAACTTTATCTAACTTTTGAGGTTCAAGATTTAACAAGGCTCTTTCAAGGTTTTCCAGGCCGCATACATCAATTAATTGTATATGTTCCTTTATTCCTATTCGTTTAATAGTTTCGTTCATCCCGCCATCTATCGGATATAGCGAACCTTCGTGCGCTGAGTGTGGAACAAAATGAGATTTGGTATCCGCTGACATATTTGAGATATCACCTATATCGTCATTTATCCACATTTTTAGTTCTTCAAACGTCAAGGCAACATCTATTAGATCTCCGTGATCAGCTTCATTTTTTTTGCCGATACAAGGGCCTATAAATACAATCGATATGTCTTCTCCGAATTTTTCTTTTAGCATTTTTGCATGTGTCATTGCCGGAGAACCAATGGGGGTTATGTTATTGGTAAATTCCGGATGGTAATGCCTAATAAAGTCAACTACCACAGGACATGCGCTTGATATAAATAATCCTTTTTCAGCATTATTAAGCATTTCGGCTGTTTTGATTGAAACTTCTTCCGCTCCAAGTGCGGTTTCTGATACATCTTTAAAGCCAAGTCTTTTTAGTATAGAAATCATTTTTTCGGCAGACATTTCAAAAACTCCGCTCCAAGAAGGTGCAAGTGAAACGTATACATCTTTTTTAGAAAGAATTAATTTTCTTGCTTTATCTATGTCTTGTCGTACTCTTTTGGCTCCTGCCGGACAAGCTTTTACGCACGCACCACAAGCTATGCATCTGTCAGGAATTACTGATGCGTGTCCGTCTTCAATTTTAATAGCTTTGACATGGCATTCACGAACGCACTTGTAGCAGTCATGGCATTCGTTTGTTAATGTATAGACCGGATTTTGTTTATCCATTTTTTCTCCTTAGGATGTTTAAATATTTTCGTTTATTATTGATTTTAATTTTTCAACGTCGACATTGTTGTATTCTATTCCATTGACGTATATATTAGGACCTGAGGCACATTTGTTTTCACAGCGCATTCCTTCAAGTTCAATATTTGCATCAATTCCGTTTTGTTTGATATATTCTTCCAAAAAAGCTAAATTCTCCTGATTGCCTCTGGCAAAACAAGAGCTTCCCATACATACCGTTATATTTAATTTTGCCATATTATCCTCTCAATATTATGTATTCTATACTATTTTTTTAATTATAGCAAGATTTTTACAAGTTATTGCATAAAATAAAAAATTTGATATAATTTTAAAATAAAAGGAGGAAAGGCATGAAAAATACAGAAGTACAGAACGGGGGGGGGCGTCTCCTCTAGGTAGAAATTACAAGGTGTTAGGCATTTTTTGTAGTAAAAACTATAATTTATATATGAAAAATTATAGTTCAAGAAATGGTTTCACTTTATCTGAAGTATTAATAACACTTGGTATTATTGGAATAGTTGCAGCATTGACTATACCGACTTTAGTATCTAAATATCAAGAAAGGGCAATTGTTACTTCTCTGAAAAAGAATGTTTCGATACTGAGTCAAGCATATAAAATGGCTTTAAATGATAATAACTGGAATTCAGATTTTGGATATTTGGATCCTGAATATGTTCCTTTGCCCGAGGAAGAAGGCTCCGGTGTGTATGATAAGAACGGTAATTACAATTCGGATGTTTTTTACAATGCTATTGCAAAATATTTAAAAGTTGTAAAGGATTGTGGTAGAGAAGGACTGACAGGTTGTTTTCCGGATCTTGTAGTATCTGCTTTAAATTCATCAAAGTCCTGGAATCTTGTTACCATGCAAGGTAACGACAGACGTTGTGTTGTCTTGAGTGACGGTTCCAGCCTTGCCATTGACAAGAATATGATTTACATAGATGTTAACGGTTTAAAAGGGCCAAACAAGGTTGGTTACGATGTTTATCAGGTGAAAGTTGGTAAAAATAGTATTGAACATTATGATGATATGAAAGGTAGTTTAGATTGTTATACGAATATTTTCACTTGTGCTGCATGGGTAATTGCCAATGGTAATTTAGATTATTTGCACTGTGATGATCTTAGTTGGGATGGAAAACATTCTTGTAAATAAAAAATGTTTGATTTAATTTAGAATTCTTGCATAAATTTTATCAATATTTTGCAGGAATTCTTTTTTATCAAAAATATTTTCAAGTTCATCACGTGTGATAAGTTTCATAACTTCTTTATCTTCAAACAGGTTTTCTTTGAAATTTCCGTGATTGTTGAAAGCATCAAGAGCATTTCTTTGAACGATTTTGTATGCTTCTTCTCTTGACAAACCCTTTGAAACAAGGGTTAATAAAACTTTTTGTGAAAATACTATTCCGCCGAATTTGTCAGTATTTTTAAGCATATTATCTTCATGTACAACTAAGTTTTCAATAATTCCGTTGAATCTGTTCAACATAAAATCAACTAATGTCAGGCTATCCGGGAAAATGATTCTCTCTGCTGAGCTGTGTGAAATATCTCTTTCATGCCACAGAGGAATATTTTCCAATGCTACCATTGAGTTTGCACGAACAACTCTTGCTAATCCGCATAAATTTTCTGATAATACAGGATTTTTCTTGTGAGGCATCGCAGATGACCCTTTTTGGTTAGCTCCGAATCCCTCTTCTACTTCCAAAACTTCTGTCCTTTGAAGGTGTCTGATTTCTGTTGCAAATTGCTCGATTACACTTGCAATCAAAGCTAAAGATTGCATAAAGTATGCGTGATAATCTCTTGCAATTATTTGTGTTGAAATCCTTGCCGGTTTTAAGCCGAGTTTTTCGCAAGTGATTCTTTCAATTTCAGGTGAAATATTGCTGTAAGTTCCGACTGGACCGGAAATTTGACCGACACGTATTTGTTCCAGTGCGTGTTCAAAGTTATCTTTTTGACGTTCAAGAATATCAATCCAACTGCAAAGTTTAACTCCAAATGTCATAATTTCCGCATGTATTCCGTGTGAACGTCCTATGCAAATTGTATTTTTATGTTTTGAAGCCAAATTTTTTAGTGAATTTATTGTTTTATCCAGATCTTCAAGGATAATTTTCCCACTATCTTGGATTTGAAGAGCAAAAGCTGTATCTATAACATCTGAACTTGTTAGTCCAACATGCATATACCTTCCTAAATCGCCCAGGCTCTCGTTGACGTTTGTTAAAAACGCAATTACATCGTGTCTGACTTCGCGTTCAATTTCATCAATTCTTTTTAAATCAAACTTGGCGCGTTGCTTAATTATCAAAACGTCTTCTTTGGGGATTTCGCCGAGATCTGCATAAGCTTCACAAACAGCTATTTCAACTTTCAAATAGTAGTTGAATTTGGATTCCAAATCCCAAATATTTTTCATTTCTTCTCGAGAATATCTTTCAATCATAGCTTTATTCTAACACAAATATTAATTGTGTCATAAAACTTAACAAAAAAGGCAATTTTTATCATTGCAGCTACTTTATATATATAAGATATATAAGAGAAAAGGGTAATATTATGGGCGGTCAACAGAATATTGATGCAATTTCAGCTATAAAAGCTCAAATATCTTCAATGAGCGAGCTTGAAAAACAGCAATTTAAGAAAGAAACAGGTTGCGATGTTTCTGCTATAAATATTATGCGCTATGATATTGCTGAAGCTTATTGCAAAAAACATAATATTAGCTTGTCTTCAACAAACGTTTGGGCAGACTATAATCAGGCAAAATCTGATTGGAACACTTATCATGAGTTGTATACCCAAGCAAATGCGCTTTATCATAATTTAAACAACGAAAAAAATAGTGCTCAAGTTGATTATAACAAACTTTATTCAGCTGCAGTTCAGGAAAATGGCGGCGAAAAGTTGACTACTACTGAAGACAATGCTATAAGACGCAAAACGAATTATACCACAGAAACTATTACCAATGCACGACAGGCGGAACTTACCGCAAATAACCTTTTAGCAAAATGCTTTAATGCCGTAGATGCTCAGCGTGCCGGTTTGAATAAAGGAATCATTGCTGAAGGTTTTATGAATATTAAGGCTTAACCATTTTTAACATGTGTTTAGTTAAAGTATTGCAATTTTTTTTTGATATATTAAAATTTCCTTTGTAGAGTGCTTACGCCAATATGTCACTCAACAAATAAAGGAAAAAACAATATGTCAATTAACTTGAAAAACAAAAAAGAAATCGTAAAAAAA
>CALVAZ010000031.1 GCA_944325675.1 Candidatus Gastranaerophilales bacterium | reverse complement strand
TTATTCAAGCACAAGATAAAAACTTAGAATTAAGATTAAAACAATTAGATACAGAACAAGATGCTATCCAAACTGAAATGGATGCTGTACAAAAAGTTATTGAAAAGAACACTGAATCTACCTTCAAGACTTTTGGTTAATCTCAAGTATCTTAATAAAACTTTCGGTCGGAATTATTTTCAAAATTCTTTCGAGCATACTTTCCCTTTTTTCCCTTTTTTCCTTCGCGACCTTTATCGGTCGTTTTTTTTGCACTTAGTTCTCAGACAAAATCGATAAATTAGCTATTTCAATATCGTCATAATCAACATAAGCCGTTTGCATCAGATTTCTGCCGGCTTTTATGGTAACTTCATTTTTTTGATTAGCCCTTATTAAATTGTTCGGAATTTTTATCTTCTGGTTATCACCATTCAGTTGAATTTCAGCGATTTTTGAACCATTAAAAAATATCTCCGGCGGACTTGCGTATGAATTTACAATTTTATTTTGGCCCATTGATCTCGCCATTAAAGTATCAACGCCAATAATTGAGCCTATAACCAAATAATTTTTACCTGACAAACTATCCGAGTCCAAGACAAAACTTTTGCTATAAAAAGGCCCGCTGGATCTCAACCTAAAGGTACCCGCACCGGAAGAATGTGATGAATAATTATCATCCCCCAAGTGAATCATGTCAGATTCTATTACAATATCAGATATATCGCTTTTTTGAATACCCAAAACCATTGGTTTTGAGGCGATAGTATTATTTATGGTTAATGAAAAAGGTCTATAACCCGCCTTTTCGACAGACATAATTGTTGTACCGTCAATTTTTCCTATATCAAAAGCACCGTATTCATCCGTATAAGTACTGAAATTGTACTTTGGCAATGAAATTTTTGCATTCCCAATAGGCGCATTTGTGGAAGCATCAACAACTCTATTGGAACTATTCATGTCAACTTTAGATATTCCACCTGAAACAGTCGCAGCCTGTACTTGAACCGATAATAAAAATATAAATCCTAAAAACAAAAATATTCTCTTCATAAAACCTCGTTTAAAATTAAATTAAATTTAAAAAAGGAAAGTTATAATACGAACTCCGATAATATATTAAGGATATTTTTAAAAAAGTAAAAATTTTATTTGAAATTTGAAAATGTTTCTGTTATTATAATTTTACTGAAAAGTTTATAGCTATGCCGATGTGATGAAATTGGTAGACGTGCCAGACTCAAAATCTGGTGTGGTTCACCCCACGTGCCGGTTCGACTCCGGCCATCGGTATTTTTTATTGTTTTTTTTTACTTATCGGAGTCGAACCTCCGGTTCTTGCCTCTCGAAAAACGATACTTAATCGTTTTTTACAGCACAATTGCACCACCATTTTTATTAATATCGGCATATATTCTTGACAAAATATGGAAAATAATATTTAATAAATAAAAAAGGAGGATTATATGAAAACGATTACTACAAAAGCGGTTCAGATAGTCGCCCCCCCCCCGTTTTTGACTTCGGGCATAAGGTTTAAAGGTTTCACACTTGCTGAAGTATTAATTACATTAGGCATTATCGGTGTTGTTGCGGCTTTAACTATTCCGACTCTTGTTTCTAATTACAAACAACGCGCTTGGGATACTGCTGCTAATGTTTTTGAAAGAAAACTCGAAGAATCTCTTAAAGCTATGAATACTCAACAAACTCTTGCTGGTTATAGAAATACTGCTGATTTTGTGAGTGAATTATCTAAACATTTTAAAATTACAAGAGTTTGTAAAAATGATGACCTTTTAACTTGTTTTGAAGATAAAGTTTTTTGGGGTGCAGGTGAAGCTGATCCTGAAGAAGTTGATATGACTAATATTAAAACTGCCTCTAACTTTGGGCAAGATGATTGGGGGACTGATATTGTGGGGGTGCAATTTGCTAACGGTACTACAGGGCTTGTTGCATATAATCCTGATTGCAAACAAAATCCTTATTCCAATCAAATTACAGGGACCTCTTGTCTTGCTATGCTATATGACACTGACGGGTTTAAAAATCCTAATACCTCCGGTAAAGATTTGAGAAGTATTAATGTTTCTAAACTTGGAAAAACTTGTGCGTTTGAACTTGGCGGTACTTGTTTCGGGGCACCGTTTACGCCAACTCCACTTACTAAAGCTGAATGCGAGGCCGAAAAAGATAGCCTTGGGATTAAAGAATGTTATTATGATAATGACTACTGGGCAGGCGCTGTTAAAGCATGCGGCGGAACTAGCAAAATGCCGACAGCAGCGCAATTGGCAGAAATAGCAAACTATGTTTATAACACCTCAGGCATAAGTACAGGCGGTAGGCCAATGGGCTTAACCCTTGACTATGATAAAGTAGCCGAGTTAGGCTTCACAGCCACTCCAGGCTCATACTTTGACGTTTGGTCTGGCAAGGAGTATAGCAGCCTCGCTGCGTACGGCAGCTACTTCGATCCTACCTGTACGTATCCGGTCAACTACGCCCGGTACGGTAGCTATCAGCAGGCTGTTTGTCTAGGTGATTAATCATTTAACCATTAGCAATATTGCTAAAAAATATTCAATAACCCTCTCCCAGAGGGAGAAGGGTTGAATTTCTTAGCGAGCTTTTGCGAGCTTTGAAATTCGGGTGAGGGTTATACGCAACTATGAAAATTTCAGCACAGTATTTGACAAAAGAATATACATTTACTCCCTCGCCCCTTGTGGGAGAGGA
>CALVAZ010000030.1 GCA_944325675.1 Candidatus Gastranaerophilales bacterium | reverse complement strand
TCTAGCCTGAGATGCTGCCATACCCATGACTTTGTCCCTTTCGATTTTTTCCTTGTGCTCATGTCTACGGCATCTTTATTTTTTTCTTTAATTTTTCTTTTCTTTTTTGTAATATTTCGTTACAATGGAGGATGCGGAAATTATTTATAATTTGTCCTTAAGCGTTTCAATAACAGTGTTTAGTGCGCCTTGTTGGTCTTCAAAAACTTTTGTACAATCTTTACAAGCATCATTATAGAAATTATTATCAGAAAGTAAAAGCTCAATATAATTTTCTAGTTCATGTGTAGTTTTAACAACTTTTCCGGCTTTTGACTGACCTAATATCCAGTATATATCTTTAAAATTATGGATGGATGGTCCTGACACAACCGGTTTGGAATAAACAATAGCTTCCAGTGGATTGTGCCCGCCAGTCTTATTAAAGCTCCCACCAATGAATGCAATGTGACATATTGAATATATTTTGCTTAGCTCTCCTATTGTATCTAATATAATTACATCGTTATCTAAAAAATTGTCATTTTTAGAGCGTAAACCATATTTAAGTTTTTTCTTTCTGAGTATTTCTTCAATATCTGAAACTCGTTGCAAATGTCTTGGTGCTATTACAAGCTTTATATCGTCGAATTTTTCTCTGAGGTTCTCAAAAGTTGAAATTATTATTTCATCTTCACCTTTATGAGTGCTGCCTGCGATTATTATTCTATTTCTATTATTTGGTATGTTGATAATATCATTGGACTTTTTTACATCAAATTTTAGGTTTTTCATAACTCGAGTTCGGTCTTTTGGGGCGCCTATGGCTACTAATTTATTCATATCTTCTTCACTCTGAGTAAGAATTCCGGTATATTTATTTAAAATATGTTTAAAAAAGCATCTAAAAAATTTGTAAAGTCTGAATGTGGAATCTGACATTCTACCGTTAATTGTGTAAAGAGGTACTCCAAGCTTATTGCATGTATCTGCAAATACTGGCCAAATCTCAGTTTCTGCGATAAGTACAGCAGTTGGGTTAAGTGTTTTTAAAAATCTGCTTACACAAAAAGGAATGTCAAAAGGAAAATATGTTATGTAATCAGCAATATTTGAATATTTTTTATGCGCAATTTCCTGTCCTGTTTTAGTGCCTGTAGTTACTACGATTTTATAATCGGGAAATGTTTCTTTTGTTTTTTTGATAAGATTCTCAAGAGCGATTATTTCGCCAACTGAAACTCCGTGGAACATTATTACATTCTTACCTAAGTGCGGGTTATCGAAAAAGCCAAGCTTCTCTCTCCATCCGTATAAAAATTTACCGTTTAATACCCTTACTATATAGTAAATTGGTAACAAAATTATAAAAAGTAATGTAGAAATTATTCCGTAAATAAACATCTCACATGTGATTATATATCAAACATGAATGTGTATTGACAATGCTTAAAAAAATTTATAAAATGTATCTATGGCTATAGTTTATTTAAGTTTGGGGTCAAATAAAGGTGACAGAATTGGCTATGTGCAGCAAGCCACCAGTCTTTTAGGCGCTGTGGACGGCATCAATATCATAAGAACTTCCGCTTTTTACGAAACTGAGCCTTGGAATATGACATCGGATACTTGGTTTGTTAACGCTGTTATTGAAATCAAGACTACTTTAAAACCGGATACGCTTCTTTTTGAATGTCAGAGAATTGAAAAGCAGCTTGGGCGTGAACGTGAAAGAGAAGATGCATATGATGACAGAACCATTGATATTGATATTTTATTTTATAATCAAGATATTATTAATGAAAGTACCTTGGTTATACCACATAAATATGTCCATTTAAGGGCTTTTACGCTTGTACCTTTGTTGGAATTATGTCCAGATTTTGTTCATCCGGTTTTGCATAAGACAATTTCAGAGCTGCATAATGATTTAGAAAATCCGGAAATGGTATTTTTGTATGGCACAAGAGTTGAATTCAATTTCTAAGGTAGCAATTGTCGGTGCGGGTCCTGCCGGTTGTATGTGTGCATATTTTTTGCAGGATTACGCTGATGTTATCATTTTTGATTATGCCAGTCCCCTCAGAACTCTTTTACCTACGGGTGGAGGACGTTGTAATCTTGCGTATGCCGAATATGATTTTAAAAGTTTAGCTGAAAATTATCCACGGGGTGAAAAGTTCTTATATTCTGTGCTTTCGCGTTTTGCTACAAAAGATACAATTGATTTTTTTGAAGATATTGGAATTAAAACATATGTGCAGGATGATTTGAGAATTTTCCCTGTTTCAAATAGTGCGTCCGATGTAAGAAATAAAATACTTAGCAGTTTAAAACATGTTAGGTTTAAAAAAGAACTTGTTGAAACTTTGGATTTTGACAATTTTGATTATATTGTGGTCGCAACAGGTGGACATTCTTCTTATAAATTTTTAAAAGATATAGGACATAATATCGTTTCTCCTTTACCTTCTTTGACAGGGTTGGTTACAGAAGAAAAATTTCCGCCTGGAGTGTGTATTAAAAATGTAAAATGCTCAGCTTTGTCTGGTGATATACTTTTTACTCACGAGGGGATTTCTGGGCCGCTTATATATAAAATATCTTCTGTTAATGCAAGGTGTGAATTTCCTTATTATATAAATCTTGATTTTTGCGGAGATCTTAATTTGCAGGAGATGCTCAATAAAAATTCTCACAAATCCGTTAAAAATTTATTGTCAGAGTTTATCCCGAAATCTTTTGCAGAGCATATTTTAAAAAAGTTGGGTATTGAACTTGATTTGAAATCACATCAAATTAATGGAGAAAAACGTGATAAAATATTATCACTTTTGACTAATTATCGTATTAGGGTAGAAGGTGTCTCCAGAGGTGGTGAGGTCGTAACATGCGGTGGTGTTGATTTGAAAGAAATTAATTCCAAAACAATGGAATCAAAAATTGTGCCGAATTTGTATTTTTGTGGTGAAGTTATAGATGTAGACGGTTTTTGCGGTGGCTTCAATCTCCAAAATTGCTGGTCTACCGCTTACGTCGCAGCTAATTCAATTTTGAAAAAATTAGGCGTTTAATTCAATTTCTTTTTCCAAATCTTCTTTAACCTGAAATTCCTTATCACCGCTTAAATATCTTACGGTAATCATTATTGCAGGCACCGCAACTCCAAGAGCACCTATGCAAATCCCCAAGTTTTTAAGTACGGAATGCCTTTTTAGAGTTTTAACTTTTTTCAGAAAATTATCCAAATTTTCGCCGGATTCTTGGTATTGTTTATATAATGTTTCTATTTTGGCATGAACACCTTTTACACCAGACTTGTTTTTTGTATCTCCTATATCAATGAATTTTCTTGTGTCGATTGCATCGTTATTTTCTACTTCGATATGTGAAATATTCAATTTTTTCTTTAATTTATTTATCCAATTGTTCGATTTGCCAAGTGTAGGAATTTCATCAGATTTTTTGGCCATCTGAACTACAAAGTTATCAGGATTTTTGTGTAAAAATTCGTATATCTCAACGTCACTCCCGTTTATAGGAAACTCTTTCAAGCTTTCTTCAACTATTTTTTTATTGGCGAATGCATTTTTTAAATCTTCACTTTCAATAACTCTTGCATCTAAATCGATTGATTTGTTGTGCTTTTGTATAGAGTTTTTTTCGAAGAATTTTTGAATAGGTCTGCTTGCAAAGTACATAAAAGCCCATGTTGCACCTTCTTTTATTGAGTAGCCTATAAATTCTTGTTTGTTCCTTGATTCGGAAAGTCTTTCAGTTGTTATTGAACCGTCGACAATCATAAGGTTTTTTACAGGGTCAAACATGAAGTCTTTAAGTTTTGAAACTATACTTGCAGCTCCTGTGAAAGATGTATTCTTCGATTTTTTCCCGTATTCATTTTTATTTGTGGAATTTTTTAAAAATTCACCAAAAGTTGTTCTTTTATTATTGAATTTATTTTTTAAATTTATTGATTTTGCATGTTCTGCTAAGATTTCTTTTTTTGCGGCTTCCTTGGTTTTATCATGTCTGTATTTTGTAAGTGCTGCATAAGAAATTATTGTCATAGCTGTTGCTATCCCAAATTTTGAAAGAGCTAATGACCTTGAAAATTTGGGGTTGTTTTTCATGTTTAAAAGACTTTTTTTAATTTTGTCATTTTTTTCAAGTTCAATTGCTTTATCTAAGATATCAGGGTTATCTAGTAGTCTTACATCTACCTTTGGGTCAATCTTTAGAGCCTTATATAGGGTAAGATCTGTAATTTTTTTGAATACAGGTAACCCAAAAAGCCATATGGCTTGCGTTCCGAACTCATCAAGAAACCTGTCTTTACCTTCTAATTTGTCGCCGATAATGTATGAACCTGTTGTAAGTCCAAGGCTGTTGGCTACATCCTTTACGGCTAAAGGTACTAATGAGCTGTTATTTCCTAATGTTGAATATATTTTACTGGCATCAATTGCGGGTATCATGTTTTTTCCTCTTATTAATATACGACTCTACTGTTTCATATTTTGTAAATATGAATTTGTTGTTGGTTATTTTTATTTCTTCGTCGTAGATTAATAATCATAATTAGTTTCCATTTTATTTAAATTAGTGAATATATTTAATTGACTTAATTTTCTTTTAATTTTACTTTTTTTAACAAAAAACAAGACTTTCGAAAGTCTTGTCTATAATGGTATTCACAACAAACAACAAATACTCGTTATATAAACAAGCCTTTCTTTAAACCATTTGTTAATCGTCGTGATTGTTTTTTCATTTTTAATTTCCCTAAAATAAATACTCCCAGGGGAATTCGAATCCCCGTCTACACCGTGAAAGGGTGTTGTCCTAGGCCTCTAGACGATGGGAGCAAGTGTATTTCTTTCACGTTCTCTATGATAACCGAAGCAAAATTAATTGTCAACCATAACTTTTGTTTTTATGGAAATTTGTTTAATTTCTTCAATTATATTGCATATTTCAGGCGATATATCTTCGATATCTGAGATATTTTCTTTTACCATTAAAGCAAATTCTGACTTTTTAAATTCGTGAAGGCCTCGGTGTTTGAATATTTCTTCCAGAATCTTTACCATGCGCATCTCTTGGTTTACTGACTCCAGCTCTATCATGGAAATGTTTTTTAATCCGTATGCAAGCGCTTTTTTTATTAATTTGAGTGGTAGAGCGTCTTCAAATTCGCCGCAATTAATCACATGAACTTTATCAAAAATTCGGAGTTTGGGTTTTATTTCATTATAATTTTTTTCGGCATCATTATCCAGTAATACAAATATTGGAATTTTGAGTTCTTCAGACAGTTTGTAGAAAAGTTTTACTACTTGATTTTTGCCTCCGGCAGAAATTATGTAAACGCCGTTTTTATTAAAGTCGTAACCGTAAATTTGGGCAAATTTAGGTAGTAAAATTTCTTCGGTTATTCCTTCAGATATGACGACTTTATCAATAGGAAACAGCAATGATTTTTTCTCTCTATCAACCGTTTGATTTTGGGAAAAAGATAAATTTTTTAACCATTTTAAATTAACAGGTGAATTGTCATCGATTAGTTCAAGGCATGCTCTGTAATTGATATTATTTTGTAATAAAAATTCAGTGTTTTTGTCTGTTTTATATAAATTTGTTTCGTAGTCAAACAGAATTTTGTTGATTGAACCATCATTTTCGATATATGGGAATAATTGTTTTAGCGAGAAATTAATAATTTCTTCGGCATGATTTTTTATTTGTTTGTAGTCCATTACATCTAATTCTGTCTTTTTAAATTTAGGACTAATTAGGTTATTCATAATTAAGTCCCTAAAAACCCTTAAATATTTCGTTTCCGGATTTTTAAATCTGGTTAACCTATCTATTGAAATAAATATTTGTTCCTTTGTAAGTGGTTTTATTTTTAACAAATTTTGCCTCATTGTTACATTTTTTATAAATAATTCTTTTTATTAGCAATTTTTATTGTGTTTCATTTTTAATATTATTGTGGAGTAGGAATGGTAGATTTTGCTAGTAATATTAGACAATATAATTATAACACAGTTTCCGGTGTAGGTTCGGTTGCTGTTACTAATCCTTTGAGTGGTAACCAAAATTCTACGGTTTCGGGGATAAATTCACTGACCTTTAACTCTGCAACAAAAGTTATTAATAAGCGTACTGAGCTTAACTCAAAATTGGAGAAGGAAAAATATATTGAATTATCTAAAATGTTAGATAAGAATACCAGAAAACAATTGGAAATTCTTCTCAAAAGTGGAATATTATTAAATGCTGATTCAAATGATAAATCTACTGTTCTTGATAACTTGTACAAAATGGCTACAACTCCACGCGCTGAAGGTTTAAGCCGAGAGGGACTTTTGAAGGATACTATTTCTACGATTTCATATCCGTTTATAATCACACAGCAGTTTGGGGATATACCAAATTCATACAGGGCAAAAGCGCTATCTGCAAATACTGAGGGGCAGGGTAACCTTGTGAGAAAATTTGTTTCGGAAAATGATATTGATGTCGAACATTCTGGAACTTGTGTTGCGGCGAGTATTGAGTTTAATTTAGCTGAAAAAATGCCTGCTGAATTTGCAAGATTTGCAGAAGGCTTGTCATCTCCAAGTATGTCTGTAAAAAAAGAAATTAAACTTAGAAACCTCGCTGATAACGCATTGGATTCGATTTGGCTTTTAAATGCTTTTGAAATACCTAATGAAATCGGTGATTTCAACAGTGCTGTTTTGACCTTTGCACCTGATAAAAATGCAATTATCAGAGCACAAATACAAACCACTGATAGAGACCCTCTTGAACGTTCTCCGTTGGATGTGTTAATGCAGTCTACATTTATGCAGGTGGGTTCTCAACAATCGTATAATTCACTGACTGACAAACGTTTGGGTAAATTCAATCAAAACGATAAAGGTTTGATTGAATTCGAAAAAACATTTACAGAATCTGTCGTTGAGGATAAAAGCAAATTATCTGTTACCTATCAAACTGTTGATGAAAATGCGCGATTAATAGGTTATGAAACTGACTTTGATACCATGAAGAAACATCTTCTTACGGCTTTAGATATGGGTGAAAATGTCATAATAGGCTATACACAGACTGATCAAAATAATATTATTATTAATGGACATGAAATAACAATTGTCGGATACAAATATAATCCGGATGGAAAGTTGGTATTTATTTGTAATGACACTGATGACAACATTTCAAAACCTATAGAGTATAGTGAAGATTATTTACTTCCTAAAGTTCACCATGCGGCTTTACCTGAAAGTATTGTAGCGGATGATATTACAGTTACGCCAAATTGGGTTGAAGGCTTGAATATATACAAAGAAATGAGAAATAAGGCGGCTTGATTATGATTACTCCAATAAATCAAAGTAATAACGGTACAAAAACAAGTATATTATACATGAATGATTTTCATGCTAAGCTTCCGAATTTAGAAAGAATGTATTCGGCATCCAGAGCTTTTGATAGTTTTGAAACTACAGCAGATAAGTTAAAATTGTCTTCCGGTGATGACGGTTTGGGAGAGGATCCTGTTTTAAGTCGTGCAGTTAGCAGGTTATTAAGCATGATAGGAATAACAAAACGTCAAAATGGTAACCATGAATTTGATGTAATTCCGGCTGTTCATGCAGAAAATGCCAAAAATGCCAAATATCAAGAGCTTGGTGCTATAAATATTCATGCAAAGGATACAAGTGCCCTTAAAGATACAATGGTCAGATCAGCCATAGAGGTTCATAATGGAAATAAATATGGAATTGTTGGTATAGGGCCTTCCGATATGTTTTCTCGTTTAAAGGAGGGCATATCAAAAGAGGATTTAATTATTGACGATATTGATACAACTATTTTGAATTTACAAAAAGAAGTTGATGAATTAAAGTCAAAAGGTGTTAATAAAATTTTCTTGTTATCTCACAGCGGGTACACAAATGATGTGAAAATTGCCCAAATGACAAAAGGAATCGATGTTATTTTAGGTGGTCATTCTCACGATCTTATCAAAGGTGTGGAAGAAGGGAAAAATCTTTTTTATAATCCGGATAATGAGCCGGTTGTGATTACTCAAGCCGGTAAAGATGGTGAATATTTTGGGATCCTAAATCTTGATTTTGATGAAAATGGGGTTATAAAATCAGTACAAAATAATGTTATTCCTACAAATATTTTTAACAGAACTCTACCAGCAAAATACGCCGTTGAACAAATTATAGGCAAACCTGAACATGTAGGTATAATAAATTCTGCGCCTCCTTCACCTAAAAATCGTTTAATTGAAAATAATCCGCATGGTAATTTCCTTGTTGATGCTATGAGAAAGGAACTCGGTACGGATATTGCGTTGTTGAATGCTGCAAATATTCGTGGAAGTTTCGAAAAAGGTAAGGTTGATACTAGAAAAGTTTCAGAAATTACCCCATTTAAAAATAACCTTGTAATCGCAAAGATAAGCGAAAAAGAACTTGTTGATGCAATTAAATTGGGTGGTAAATCATTTGTTAATCCTGGTAATAAACCCGGCATAGTCATGGTATCCGGCCTTAAATATTCAATGAATGATAAAGGTGAGTTGTTAAATTTATCTTATGTTACCGACGATGGGAAATTGACTCCAATAGACATAAACAATCCTGATCCTAATAAGTTTTTAAGAGTTGCTATGGATGATTTTTATGCTACAGGTGGTGATGGATTCCATATGTTGAATAAAAAACATGAAGCAGAAGCTATATACAATTTTGACAAAGATAAAATTGCATGTGATTATATTAAGAAACAAAACGGTGCAGTTGATATTACGGATGATAAAAGAATAGAAATTATAAAGTCTTAGTAACCGTATTGCTCTTTTGAATTAAGGTAATCGCGCACTGTATTTAATGATGCTTGAACAATTCTCGTAACTCTTGATGAGGATAGGCCTACTTGTTTTGCAATATCTTTTACCTGCATGTTTCTGTAAAATCTATATTCTACAACGGTTCTTTCTTTTGCTGGAAGTTTAGATATTGCTTCTCTTATCATTCTACCCATTTCGGTTATTTCAGCATTCTCATCAGGCAAAGCATGAGGATCCTTTACGAAGTCAAACGGCGAATCATTGTCACTTGCTGCGGCAGCAAGTCCATCTATTGAAAGAATGGTTTCGTAAACAGCCTCCCGAACTTTAGCCTGCTTCATATCCATTCCTTCAACAGCTTCTTCTTCATCGTATTCGTCTTCGGCCTTGTGTTTTAATGCGTACCACTTATATCTTATTCGAAGCTCGTTTCTGATAGCCCAGCGGACCGCCGTCGCGATGTATGCAGAGTTATATTTTTCAAGCTGTTCAGGGGTTTTATTTTTTATTAATACTTGTACCGCAATTATGCCGATAGAAAGTAGTTCCTCGTATTCGACCATATGAGAAGGAATTCTTCTATGCTCTACTCTTGCTACTTTCTGTACAATATCTATATATTCTTGTAGTTTGTTTTTATCTTGCATAACCATGATTACAGAATTATATTATTACAGTTTAAGTTTATTGAACCCATTTATTTGGTGGATTTTTTCATATTATAGACAAAAAGCAGGATTTCCGCAATTGCTTTATACAATTCAGGAGGAATGGTATGGTTGAGTTCAACCATTTTGAATAGTGCTCTTGCAACAGGTGCGTTTTCAATAACAGGGACGTTGTGTTCTTTTGCAATATCAATTATTTTTTTAGCAATAAGTTCTGTACCTTTTGCAATTAGCATTGGAGAATCCATCTCTTCGGCTTTGTATTTTAAGGCGCATGCTATGTGGGTTGGGTTAGTTACGACAAAATCAGCTTCAGGAACGGCATCCATCATTCCTTGTTGAAGCATTTGCATACGGCGCTGTCTGAGTGCGGCTTTTACGTTCGGATCGCCTTCTGTATTCTTGTATTCATCTTTGATTTCTTTAAAAGACATTTTTTGATCTTTTAAAAACTTCCATTTTGTGACACCGTAGTCGGCGGCTGAAATTACTAAGAATGCTATGCAGGCTTTGAATATGAATTCAGTAATTAGCTTGCCGAATTCTATCATTACCGCAAAGTTGTTATCAATAGCTGCA
Source organism: Candidatus Gastranaerophilales bacterium (assembly GCA_944325675.1). Classification (GTDB taxonomy): domain Bacteria; phylum Cyanobacteriota; class Vampirovibrionia; order Gastranaerophilales; family Gastranaerophilaceae; genus SIG32. The sequence continues at coordinate 451 of CALVAZ010000030.1, read as the reverse complement.
AGCATTAAAATGCTTTCTATATGCGCCATATAAACACTCCAGCCGATGTAGCCTAAAATTACAACTTTTAAAATGTTTTTGAAAAGTTCAAAAAGTGTTTTTATAGACATTATGTTTTTAAAATACTTTGTTGGATTGAGTTTGTCTAATTTTGGTACAAGGGGTGCTGTTGCAACTAACGGCCCAACTTGTATGAAGTCCGCCATAATAGCTACAAACCAGGCTAAAAATAATATTGGACCAATTATTAAAACAGCAGCTTTTAGCGTTACAGTTAGTATATATGTCATTCCTATATTAGACAAGTGCCCGTTTGGAATTTGCTCATATAAAAGAGTGTAAAGTTGTACAATTTGATCCCATATAAAAGGTGCTAAGGCAACTATTGCAGAAAATAATATCAGCAAGGAAATTGCTGTTGAAAAATCTTTGGATTTAACAACTTGACCTT
>CALVAZ010000029.1 GCA_944325675.1 Candidatus Gastranaerophilales bacterium | reverse complement strand
GAACATTTAATTACAACTATCCTCCGGCAAAATTCATTTGGCAGGAAGGTGATCGTGTTGGTATGGCAACTAATTCAATGGTTTCAGAAGGTTGTATTGTATCAGGCGGTATGCTCTCACATTGTGTCCTATCTCCTAAAGTCAGAATAAATAGTTATTCTCAAGTTGTAGATAGTATTTTGATGGAAAATGTTGAAGTCGGTAGATATTCAAAAATTAGGAAAGCAATTATTGATAAAAATGTTAAAATACCGCCTAATACGCGTATTGGCTACAATTGGGAGGAAGATGTGAATAGAGGCTTCCATGTCTCCCCGGGCGGAGTGACGGTAGTCCCCAAAGGTGCTATTTTATAATACGCTTTTTATTGCTATATTTCTTAGTGTTAATATTTTTTAATAAATAAAGGTTTTAGGGCAATTCTGTACCTTGATTATCTTTACTTATTTGGGTAGAAATATGGCATCAGTTAATTTTAATTCAATAAGTAATTTTTCTTTTTCACGTGCTTACGAGCGAATAGGCCGCAAAGCTTCTCGTTTTGTACTTAATTGCGTTGGCAGCAGAGAAAAACTGCCTACTATTTCGAACCCAAAAACCATAAATACTATTGATTGGATTGGGAAAAAACTTTCTTCAGCAGAAAACAGGTTGATCTTAGGTGCATCTGCACTCCTATCGCAACCTTTTATTGATGCCTCCAACAAAGATGTCGATAAGGAAACCCGTAGATATTCAATTTGTAGAACTATTGCTAAAATTATTGCCGGAACCGTTACAGGTTATTCTATCCGTAAGCTCTGTATAAAATCTATTGATGCCTTCACTAAATTGCCTTCTGAGGTTAAACCTGATGCTAAGTTTAAAAACTTAAGACAATTTTTATTGCCGACTATAAAGTGCACTGCAGATGAGCTTTCACAATACAAAAATGCCTTGGGTACACTTTTGGCACTTGGTGTCATGGTCTTTACAAACTTTTTGATTGATGCTCCATTGACAAAATATTTGACAAACCTGTTTGCAGGTTCAAGTGATCCAAAATTGAAGAAAGGAGTTGAAAATGCTAAATCTAACTAAGATTTTCAATTCCTTCAAAGATACTGTGGCTACAAAATTTGGCCCAAATCCTGCTAAAATGCTTATTTATACAGGTGTTTTAGGTTGGTTCTTATCATCTGCGGCACAAGTTTTGGCGATTGTAGTTAATGATAAAATACCTAAAGAACAAAAAATGTTCTTGATTCCTCAAGAGATCGGGGATGGTGCCATAAACGTTCTGTCATTTTTCTTGGTTACAAGCTCTATAAAGGCACTTGCCTCAAAACTGGTTTCTTCAGGGAAACTTGCGACTCCGAAAATTAGACAATTTTTGACTGATTCAGGAATAAATATTAAGACAAAAAATGGTTGGAAAGTTCTTAAAGATTTCGATTTTTCAAAATTTAACATCAAAAATATGACTAATTTTGACCAGATTAAGCCTGAATACGAAAGCTTTAAAAACGGTGTCGATGTTATCGGTATGACAGTCGGATCTATTCTTTCATGCAATATAATTACGCCTATTTTGCGTAATAAATATGCTGCCGGTAGACAACAAAAGAACCTAGCTGAAATCAAAAGACTGGAGCAGAGCAAAATCCAATATCCAAAAGGTATTTCTATTGAGGATTACAAAAAATATTCTGCCATGAAATTCTCTTCAGGAAGTTTAAAAATATAATGTTGCTAGAAATCCAAATACAATGACGCTTATTAATACTGTAAATGCAACTAAAAGTCTGTTAAATGCTTCGGCTTCATTGCTATTAGTTTTAGAGTCTAATTTATTTATTATTAGCTTTGAATAATCATATTTGGATTCTGTTCTCGTTTTTTCAAAAGAGTCGTGCAGGAGTTTTTTAAACGAATACATATCCTCCAAATCTTTTCTTGCAAGCGGATTTGATATTGCTATTTTTTTTATCCTAATACTTTCATTTTCATCAAGTTCATTGTCGATATAGGCAGAAAGATTATGTCGGAAGTCCTCGTATTGCTTGGTATGATAAGGTGTTTGCTCATTATCTGTATTACCCAAGCTCATTATGTGATTTACAATTTTTTTAGATTGCATGTAGACTTCTCGGCATTTTGGACAATTCCTCAAATGATCATCAACATATTCTTTAAGTCTTGAATTTAATTTGTCTTCGACATAAAAACTCATTAGTGCTATTACTTGGTTGCAAGTTAATTGATTTTCCATTAGTTGTACTCTCCTATATATATGATTTTAAGCCGTCTTGTAGTCTGCCTCTGGCTCTTGCAATTCTTGATTTTACTGTACCGACATTTGTGTTTGTAACTTCGGCTATCTCCTCATAGCTCAGGCCTTGTAGTTCTCTTAAAATTATTGCAATTCTGAATTGTTCAGGCAAATCTTGTATTGCTGCTCTAATCATTTCTTCAAGTTCTGTTGACAAACATCTTTCATGCGGTTTGCATTTTTTATCTGGCAGCTGCGTTTTAATATTTTTTTCGTTTTCTTCTTCATCTATTGAAATAATGTCCGGTCGTCGCTGTTTTTTTCTTAGTTCATCGAAAAAAAGATTTGATATTATTTGATTTAGCCAGCTTTTAAAGTTTTTCGGATTTTTTAAATTATGAATATTTCTTGCTACTTTCAAAAGTGCTTCTTGCGTTAAATCAGCCACATTTTCTCTTTTTTTGCTGAGATATGAAAAAGCTGCAAACACATTTTTTTGTTCGCGTCTTATAAGCTCCTCCAGCGCTTTTAAATCGTCTTTTTGAGACAATACGACGAGTTCTTCAAGCGACATTTTTTTGTATTGCGGCTTGTTTAAAGACATCAAAAATCTCCTTACTATAATAGTAAGAAAATCAGAGCACAAATTACTCATTCTTTGTTATATAGTCGCGTGGTTATATTTTTTTAATTAAAATCATACGGTCTATTTATCCGCAATATAACCTCTTATGGCGGAGTATGCAGCTACATAAGGTGATGATAAGTAAATAAAGCCTTTTGTATTGCCCATTCTGCCCTGAAAATTTCTGTTTTGAGTCGTCAGGCAAACCTCATCATCTGCCAAAATCCCTGCGTGAACTCCAACACATGGACCGCATCCCGGAGGTAGTATTGTCGCTCCGGCTTCTATGAAATTCTTTATTAAGCCTTCATCAAGGGCTTTTAAATATATTTCTTTTGAGGCAGGGCAAACGAGCATTCTGACACCTTCTTTTACTTTATTGCCTTTCAAAATTTCATTTACAACTCTTAAATCTTCTATTCGCCCGTTCGTGCAAGTCCCTACATATACTTGATCAACCTTAATTTTGTCCAATTCATCAACAGTTTTCGTATTATCTACGGTATGCGGACAAGAAACAGTATGTTTTATATCTTGTGCATTAATCTTAATTACACGCTCATAAACGGCATCCTCGTCAGGTCTGATAGTTTTGAATTTCTCTTCACGTCCATGTTCTTTCAAATATGCTTTAGTTTTATCATCTGCAACGAATAATCCTGCTTTAGCACCAGCTTCAACCGCCATGTTTGCTAATGTAAACCTTTCAGACATTTCCATATTATCTATTGTATCGCCGCAAAATTCAAGTGCCTTATAGGTTGCACCATCAGCACCAATCATACCGATAAGATGAAGCATTAAATCTTTTGAACAGATGCCTTTATGAAATTTTCCGGTTACTTCAATTTTAAAAGTATGAGGAACTTTAAGCCAAGTTTTGCCAAGTGCCATAGCAACAGCAATATCAGTTGAACCCATACCGGTTGCAAAAGCGCCCAAAGCACCCGATGTGCACGTATGAGAATCCGCACCTACCAAGATTTCTCCGGGATTTACATAAGTTTCAATTAACCTTTGGTGGCAAACACCAGAACCAACTTCTGATAAAATAGCACCATAATCTCTTGAAAAATCACGCAGAGTTGTATGCATATTAGAAAGCTCTTTTTTGGGGCTCGGTGATGCGTGATCGATAAAAAGAATTGTACGCTCAGGGTTGCTCAATTTGTCCTTGCCTAATTTTTTAAACTCTTGGACAGTTAAAGGTCCTGTACCGTCTTGCACTGCACATACATCAACTTTTGCAATAACAAGCTCCCCTGCTCTTACAGGTTTTCCAACATGTTCTGATATTATTTTTTCAGCTAAAGTTTGTCCCATTAAATTCCTTCTTTCTTATATAACAATATTTTTTGCATCTTGAGTTTCAACTCTTTCTTTTATGGCCCCAATTGGTTCATAATAAGGCGAAACAGTCATAATTTGAGCCGCTATATCAGGGTAGTAATAGATAAATTTAAGTTCATCGGTCGTAAGCGGCTGTTGTGTGTGAACGTTTGCATATCGAACTAATTCCAAGATATTACGGGCTTCATGCTCATCTTTGAATTCTAACTCAAGATTGTTATAAACGTTTCTAAAACCTTTAATTCCGCCGTATTCACCGGTTGTTATCATACGTCCTGTTTCAATTATTTCCGGTTCTCCGCGGCCTAATTCTTCAAAATCATAAAGCTCATAGTTTCTTCTGTCTTTCAAAGCACCGTCCGCGTGAATTCCTGATTCATGTGCAAAGGCGTTATCTCCGACAGCAGGCTGATTTTTGGGTATTGGCACCCCAAAAGCGTAAGCTGTATATTTTGCCAAATGCCATGCTTTACTTAAATCTATATTTTCATCAATTTTGTATTCATTTTTAAATCCTGCTGATTTTAAAATTGCTAAAAGACAAGATACTAAATCGGCATTACCCGCACGTTCTCCCATACCGTTGATAGCGGTGTTAATGTATGCGTCAACTCCTGCATCTACTGCAGCTTTTGCACCCATAACAGAACAGGCAACAGCCATGCCAAGGTCATTGTGAAAATGGAGTTCTATTGGCATTTGAGCTTCTTTTGCAATTTTATATATTCTGTCATAAGTTGTTTGAGGATCTTCATAACCCAAGGTATCACAGTATCTAAATCTATGAGCGCCGCATTTTTTCGCTTCTTTTGCATATTTAATCAAATACTCAAGGTCGCTTCTTGATGCGTCTTCCGCGTTAACACCTATAATTTTTGCACCATGAGATACAGCACATTCTACAGCCTCGCAGGTCATTTTCATAATATCATCAAGAGTCTTTTTACCCTGATATTTACCCGTTGTCATCTGTTGTGATGTCGATTGTGAAAGGTTAACATATTTAAGTTTTGGGACATTTGTAAAAGATTCGTCCACATCGCTTGCAATTGCCCTCATCCAACCTGAGAGTTTGGTTCTGTTGATTGCGCCACGTTCTACCAGTTCTAAATTACCGTTTAAGTAATTAAGTTCGTGCTTTGTGGTTGGAAAGCCAAATTCAGATTGTGAAATTCCCATCTGATCAAGCATGATATTTATTATTGTTTTTTGAAGTTTTGCCAAGCCTAAGCGCGATGTTTGGACACCATCTCTGTTTGTTACATCTATAAAATATATTTTTCCCATGGGCACTCCCCTTTCAAGTTGTATTATACACGAAATATTAATAACTTGCATTTTTGAAAAAAGTTATTTACAATGTTGTCATACACTATGGATAAGCTATTAGAGAAAAAGATTAATAAAGAATTCAAAACAGGTAACGTTAAATCAGCAATTGAATTATGTCAAATAGGTTTGCAAAATGACCCCACAAATGCTGACTTGCACGTTAGATTAGGTGATTTGTTTTTGGCTTGGCATTTGGATATCCACAACTCATGCCAATATATTGATGAGGCTATAACTGAATATCAAAGAGCCTTGGAAACTTATATTGATTCTCCTGAAATTTATTTTAAAATAGCTAAAGCGCAATATCATAAGGGCGATTTGGACAAGGCTATTAATTACCTCGATATGGCTATATCCAAGGATGACAAGTGCTCAAAAGCATATTATCTGTTGGCAGAAACTTATACTAAAAGAGCAAGATTTCTCGAAGCCGCTTTGAATGCGAAAAAGGCTATTAAATATAAACCTTTAAGAAATTCTTGTGCTCATTATCTTTTGTATTCGTTATATAAAGTTTCATCTTATAGATGCTTTAAAACAACTATGAAGGCTAATTTTGAGTTGTTTCTTTCTTGGTTGACTTTGCCGTTTGACTTTCAAGCCATTAAAAATGTTGCCAAAACCCTGTCTTATATAAAATTTTTGCCAATGATGGTAAAAGGGTTTTATATGGTTCAAACAAAAGGGCTAAACGAAGCAATTGATGTTTATGTTGAAGCTATTGAAAAAGCACCAGGTTTTGTACCTTTATATTGTTTACTGGGTGATATTTATAGATCGGTAGGACAATTTGATAATGCCATTACGGAATATAAGATGGCAATTTGGCTTGATAGTCTTAATATTTCAGCATACAGACATTTATGTCAGGCTTATGAAGAACTGGGTGATTATGACAGTGCCGTTGAAATTTATGAAAAACTTATTCAAATTATGCCAAATATCCCTGAATTTCATTCAAATTTGGCTAATATTCTTTATATTAAAGGTGACGCTGACAGGGCGGTTTCACATTTTCAAACCGCTGTTACGTTGAATCCTAATAAGCAATGGACAAGTGTTATAAATCAGACATTGGGCTATGTATTCCAAGAAAACAAATCGGATTTGAATGCTGCAATAAGTTCATATCAAAGTGCTTATCTTTTAACACCTGAAGATATTGATATTTACATAAATTTGGGCAGCGCATTTTATGACAAGGAAGATTACAACAATGCGCTTGCAGTTTACAGAAATGCACTCGATTTAGAACCTGAAAATGCTAAAATCCATTGTAATTTGGGATTTTTGTACTGGGGAAAAGGTGATATTGACGAGGCTATAAAAGAGTATGAATTAGCCATTCAATACGACAGCAATTATGATATAGCATACAATAATCTGGGGGTTATTTATCTTGATGATTTAGGCCGCGTTCAAAAAGCAATGGAATTATTCAAAAAATCTGTTGAATGCAATCCGAACTACGCTTTAGCACACTTTAATCTTGCAAGATGTGTTGCCTTAACAGGTGACAAAATTGAAGCAGCTAAACTATATCAGATTGCTCAGGATATTAACAAAGTCACAGGCGAAATTGACCCGCAAGATATAATTGACAAGATTAACGGCTTATTTGATTAGTTGCGTCTATTTATTTGCCAAAATATTTGCATTAACGGGAATTGTAAATCCGAAGGTTGAACCTTCTCCAACGTTTGATTCAACAAAAACTTTACCGTTATGGTGTTTTTCTATTGTTGTCTTAACAAGATGTAAGCCAAGTCCTGTCCCTTTTATTGTGTGAGCATCATTTTCCACTCTATAAAATCTGTCAAATATTTTCTTTTGATGTTCAGGTGAAATTCCGCAGCCTTCATCTTGCACTGTAACAGTAATATTATTTTGAGGCCGATTGCAGATGTTTACGCGAACTTTTTTCCCTTCGGGTGAGTATTTTATCGCGTTTGATAAAAGATTTCTCACAGCCCTTTCTATGCTGTCGTAATTAAACAAGGCTTCAGGAATGTTTTCATCTTTGGAGATTTCAAGCGTAATATTTCTTTCTTGTGCTAATATCTGTATTTGGTTAACACAGTTTTCTACAAGCGAAACAATGTTGTTGTAAGTTTTTTCAAGTTCAACATCAGCATCCAATCTTGAAAAATCAAGAATATCATTAACCATATTTTGTAATCTTATAATTTCGTTATTCAATGTACCAATAAATTCTCTTTGAGTTTCATAATCAAATTCATTTCCCATTGTGTACAAGGTATCTATATAACTTCTCAGAACAGTTACAGGTGTTCTTAATTCATGGGAAACATTTGAAATAAACTGCGAACGCATCAGATCCATTTCGGTTTCTTTAGTAACATCTATAAGTACGATTATATATCCGACGTATTCGCCACTTCTCGTGTACATTGGAGATATTACCGATTTGATTATGCGTTTGTCAACATTAATGTTGAATGTGACAAATTTATTTTCACTTGATTTGAATTCTTCAATCTTATCTTTGAAACAGAAATTACCTTCAGTATCAATATAATTTTGGATAGAAGTATTAAGCATCTGGTCTTCAGTAACTTCCAAAAGATTTTGTGCATGTTTATTCACAAGTACTACTACATCATTGTTGTCACATACCACAACACCATTGGCTATACTCATCAAGACTGCTTCCAACTTATTACGTTCAAGAGTCAACTGTTCAATATTTTGTTCTTCATAAAGGTGTAATCTTGCTGACATATCGTTAAATGAATTAAAAAGTTCCTGAACTTCGTTGCTGACATTTTCTCCTTCAATTTTATATCCAAAATTACCGGAGGATATTTTGTGTACACCGTCATGAAGGATTCTTAATTCTCGCGTTATAAGGTATGTATTTATTAAAATTACAAATGCAAAAACAAGCCAAGCAACGGCGAACACAAACAGCAATGAAGCTCTTGTGGTTGAAGATATTTGGCTGATTATATTACCGGAAAGCCCCACAGTAACCGAACCTATCGGTGAATTATTTATAACGTCAGTTAAGGGTGAACTCACGGTAATGTTGGGTTTTTGTGCGCTTGTGTGGGCTTCGTTTTTCCCGGAATATATTACTTTGCCGTCTTTGTCCGTAAATTCTATAAAAACTATGTCATTGTGACTTTTTAGGATAGAATCCGTATGGGATTTTAGTATATTATAGATTTCTGAATCAGGTATATTTTTGGTTATCTCATTACTTTCGATAGCCAAGGTTTTGGATATGACTTGCCCAAAATTATGGTAACCTTCATTGAGTTTTTTCTGGATATTTAAAACAGAAAAGACAGCGATTGCCATAATAAGCAAGGTACTTAAAATAAGCCCGAAAATTATTAATCGGTTTTGAGTTGTTAGACTTACTTTTTTATCCATACAAAAATTATACCATTATTTAACCGCGTGCGCAAATTGTGCGGGCAACATGTACGCCTGAAGCGGATGCTTGAATTAATCCTCTTGTTACACCTGCACCATCACCGATTGCAAAAAGATTTTTTACACCTTCTGTTTCTAATTCATCAGTTAATTTTACTCTTGCTGAGTAGAATTTGACCTCAATACCATAAAGAAGTGTGTATCTTGATGCTGTACCCGGTGCTATTTTATCCAATGCATACAACATTTCTTTTATGCTTGTCATTTGACGATAAGGTATAACCAAACTTAAATCACCCGGAGTCGCGCAAGTAAGCGTCGGAGTTATAATACTAGATTTAATTCTTTCAGGAGTTGAGCGTCTGCCTTCCAGTAAATCGCCGAACCTCTGAACTAAAATTCCGCCACCGAGCATATTTGCCAAACTTGCAATATGCTGACCATATTGAATAGGTTCTTTAAACGGCTCAGTAAATTTTTCACTTACTAAAAGCGCAAAATTTGTATTTGGAGTTTTATAATTTGCATAGCTATGACCGTTTACTGTTGCAATACCGTTGTAATTTTCCTGAACAACTTCACCGTTAGGATTCATACAGAAAGTTCTAACCTCATCCCCAAATGTTGGTGAATGATATATTAACTTAGATTCATAGAGTTTTGATGTTAAAGGTTCAAACACAGGTGCGGGAAGTTCAACACGAACACCAACGTCAACTGCATTATTTACCATACCGATTTTATGTTCTGCAAATTCTTTTGTAAGCCAGTCAGCACCCTCTCTACCCGGTGCAATAATTGTATATTCCGCACAAATTGTTTCACCGTTGCTTAATTTAATACCCTTAACCTGTTCACATTCAACGATTAAGCTATCTGCAGAAACATTATTTAGAATTGTAATTCTTTCATTCAAATAATCCTGCATAGCCTTTAAAACGTCTAAGCTTCTTTCAGTTCCAAGGTGTCTTACTGGTGAATGTACAAGCTTAAGTTCAGCCAGAACTGCCTGATGCTCAATTTCGTGGAAGGTTTTTAAATCAGTACCAAAAACTTCTTCTGTTGCACCGAATTTTAGATATAATTTGTCGGAGTAGTCAATAAGTTCTTCTGCTTTTTGTCTTGACATGTAATCAACTAAATTACCTCCGACATCAGGAGTAAGTGTCAATTTGCCGTCTGAAAACGCACCGGCACCGCCCCATCCGCACAACAATCCGCAGCGTTTGCAGTTAACACATTTGGGCGAACCTTCGCGTAATGGGCATTTTCTGCTTTCAATTTTTTGCCCTTTTTCAACTAAAATGACTTTCCAGTCAGGTCTTAATTTTGTTACCTCTAATGCCGCAAAAATACCTGCCGGCCCTGCTCCAATTATTGCTACGTTATACATCTTTTTCTCCAGTGTTTAATATTTCAACCTGTTAAATATAACTTAAAAATATTATTTTTTAAACACTTTGTGAAGTTTTTGTTAAACTGGTTTTCGTTCGCTGAAACTTATATCGGATATAATAACTTTTTCGTCAGGTTTCCCTTTTACTTTGACAGGTTTTGTTTTAATATTCACGTCCATTTGTTGGTATTTACCGATTTTTTCAAGTGTCATAGGAGCAAAAGCTTCTCTTATACGTAGATTTAAATTGTTACCAATACTCATTACTTCATCCCAGTAGTTTTTGCGTGCTTCTTCAAGTTTAGGAGATGTGTAAACATCGAAATTATTACACTCTCTGCGTGCTCTGCCTATTTCTTTCCCAAGTTCGGATAATCTTTCGGACGGTTTTCCTGTAACAATGTAGCCTCTGTTAAATTTATCAAAAATAATCTTGAAAAATTTTGATGCAGTTAATTTTTGGTCAGGAAGTATTCTGTTGTAGCCATAGAATGCTCGTGCAAATTTATAATCGTTATCCATTACAGCTAACTGCGCTGCTGCAACTTTGAATTCAGGTTTTTCACACAAAGGTCCTGACAGACCTTGAACAACTTTTAAGCAAGCTTTGTGAACTAAAGATTTATCCAAAACTTCTTTCCCGTCTTTGATTACTCTAACAGGAATTACACCATTGAAATTTATACTATTGCCTGTATTAACTTGCATAAATAAACTCCTTTTTGGTTTTAAAACGCATAAATTTTATTTTTGCTATATAAAAATAAATTTATTTAATTATTTGCTGATAGCTTGATTGTGTTCAATTATGCTTATAAGTTCCAATACATCTTCCGTAGATTGGATTTGTGCAGCAAGTTTAGCATACTTAAGCGCACTATCGTATTTTTTAAGATTCATGTATAGGTAGGCATAATTATAATATATGACAAATTTTTCCTGATTAGAATTGGCCAGATCCAAAGCGGATTGTAAAGCTCCTAGTGCTTTGTTATACTCTTTTAAATCAGCGTAAGCACCTGCAAGATTAATGTATCCAACGGCAAGACCGGGAGAGGATTTTATGTAATCTTTGGCTTCTTCAACTTTTTTAGCAGCCATTTCTTCAGGTGTCCCCAGTATTATTGGAGTGAATATCAATCCTTTTTTTGAATTTGAAGGTTTATCGGTTATTGTCGGCTCAAGCATATAAAGCAGTTGTAAAGTATTAACATCACTCCCAGACAAATAGTGAAAATCTTCTTTATATTTTGCAAAAATGCTGTCTTGATTTTGAGTTTCCTGATACATCAAATCATCTGTGCTGTAGCTGTGCCCCATTATACCCAGCGCATGTCCTAATTCGTGCAGTACTGTATTATAAATTTCTTTATCTGAAAAATATTCCCCGCGCGGATTTTTATCGTACAGTGTTATTGTCATATTTTTCAGTCTTTTACCTGATATTTTGGGATTAGTAAATCCAACAACAAATTTACATGCATTTTCGTCGCAAATATTATCCGGTAGTTCATCAAATAGTATAATTAACTGCGCATCAGATTTTTTGTCTGTTATATGAAAACTTACAAAGTCCACAGATTTTTCCCACTGGTTTAGCGCTCTTGAAATAGCAGACTTGTAGTAATCGGGCAATTTGTTTAGATTATTGATATCTAGATAAACATTAAGCGGAAATGAATTCCTATTCCATCTGATTATATTGGAATCTGAGGGTGCTTGTTCTATATAGTTATTACCAATATTTTCATGAATATTTGTTTTCCATTCGCTAATTTCTTCGTTAGCAAGTATCTTGGCACCATCGTCTTTGCTGCTGCGCGCAAACCTATACATTTCTTTCTGAACCCCGTAAACAGGCTTGAGTTCAGTAAGAGTCTTTACAAAATAATAGCGATAATTTGTATCTTCAGGCTTAAATGAAAGCGCTTTTTTTATGTATTTGTATGACTGTTCATAATTGCCTTTATTATATAAACTTTTCCATTTCAGAAAGCAAAGTTTTGGTACAACAGACGATGTCGCATAGTATGCAACAAATAAAACTAAAAGATAGAGCAACAAAACTCTAGGCTTCAGGTTCATCAGTTATCCTTTTTTCTAAATCCAACATTTTAGCAAGTGCTTTTGTATCACCTTTTAATTTAAAATACTCCGCAAATTTTGGTGTTGTCTTTAAATTAAAACTTCTGCCGTTTTTGTCTTTCGTTTTTGAAATAAGACCTTTATCAAGCAGCTCTTGTACATGTTCATAAGCAGTCGAACCGCGCATATCTTTTAATGCGGTTTGACGAATAGGCTCTTTTAAAGCAATAACTGAAAGAGTCCTTAACACAGCCGGTTTGAGTTCAACAGGACACAACTTTTCGACTATATCCATATGTTCTTCCTTAACCTGTAAAATATAGCCGTTTTCGTCATCAATTTCCAAGGCGCCGTCACGTGAGGAGTAATCCATAATCAAATCCAGCAAAGCCTCTTCTACAGTGTCGGCATCGGTATCCAAAATTTCTCCGATTTCTTTTGCTGACAATGCTTTTGCTGTTGTGAATAAAACAGCCTCAATTCTAGACTTCAACTGTTCCATTTTCACCTCTCACAACGTATAAATCAGAATAAAATTCATCTTGTTTTAAATCATAATCAGTTTCCGCAGTAAGGAATAAAAGTGCAATATAAGCACTGATTTTATCCATACCTAGCAGAGTTAACTCGTTTAATTCAATCTTTTCTTCGTGTTCAAAAATTTGCGATAAATTTTCTTTTAATTTAAGAACACAATCTTCAATATATTCTTCGTGAGCCAAATTAATAATATCATCCGGTGTAAACCGTGAATATGATTGGACACGTCTTTTAGCACGTTCATGCGCTTGTTGCAGTGATTGTTTTTTCTCTAATTTTTCATAGAATTGTAATTGTCTGATCAAATCTCTTAATGTAACGACTCGATTTCTATTAAGTCTTACGCTTGTTCTCCTCTGTAGAACATCATCAATGGAAACGACATTACTTGTAGGTATGAATTCATCATCTTGAGGGTATTCAACAATAAACCCGTCATCATCATATTCCAAACCCTCTGTGTAATCAGGTTCACCAATTTGTAAAATATCGTTTCCTTCCAGAACATTTGATTTTAACTTTAAAAGAACAGCTGCAAATAAAAATGTTCTTCCCGTTAATCTCAAATTTTGAGATTTCATCTCGCAAATATGGGCCAAATATTTATCCGTAACATCAATAATATCAACATTCCAAGGGTCAATTTTTCCGGCTTTCGCCATAGACACAAGAATACCTATCCCCTCATCTTCGTTTGTTTGAAGTAATTCAGGCAAATTGGAACTGTTTATATCATAATTTATAACTGCTTGTTCTGTCATTATTCTTCGTCTCTTAACTTAATCCCTGTAACGCGTGTTATACCCTTTTCTTTTTGAGTTACACCAATTG
>CALVAZ010000028.1 GCA_944325675.1 Candidatus Gastranaerophilales bacterium | reverse complement strand
AATGTTTAGATAATTCACTCACAAAATCGGCAGTATTTCTATAACCGGCAAGAGTTTGTTGAGTATTCATAGCTTTAAGAGATTCTTCGAGTTTTCTTTCAAAAACATTAGCAGCAGTATCCCAAGCGCGTTGTTTGTAGTTAGAAACAAGAGTTGGGATAGTCAAAGCCGCAACAACGCCGATAATGCCGAGTGTAATAAGAACCTCTGCTAAAGTAAACGCAAAAAACTTTTTAAAACCACAATTCATCATACTCGAATTATAGTTGTAGTTTATAGATTTGTCAAGTCGCCTAAAAACTAAAAGCCGAGCCAAAATGGGAGGGGGCGACTATCTGAACCGCTTTTGTAGTAATCGTTTTCATATAATCCTCCTTTTTTTCTTTATTAAATATTATTTTTCATATTTTGTCAAGGTATGCAAAATTCATTTGTAGTAAAATATGTTTATGATTGCTTTTGATAATAATACACTTAGGCTTTGGCTTCGGGAAAATACAGATTTCTTGACAGGTGCTCGTATTCAAAAAATTCAGCAGCCGACAAGGCGTGAGTTTGTTTTTACCTTGCGCAATTTATCTGAGACTCGCAAGTTTTATATAAATATAACCCCACAATTTTTTCACGTTTGTTTTATGAATAAAGAAAACGAAGCAAAAAGGTTGCTGGAAATTCCGCAAAAGCCTCCTATGTTTTGTATGCAGTTAAGAAAATATTTGGAAAATTCCAGAATTGCAAAAGTTAATCAGCCTGAATTTGAAAGAATCCTTGAGTTTTATATTGAAACATACAACGAGGTTTCCGAAAAAATATATCTGTGTCTTGCAATTGAACTGATGGGAAAACACTCCAATGTAGTTTTATACAATTACGATACAAATATAATTGTAGGTTGTGCTCACAATGTTGGTGCTGAAAAGAGCAGAGAGCGTGAAATGGCTGGAGGGCTTCCGTATGTTTATCCGACAAGGCAAAGTAATTTTTGGTACAGCGGAAAAACTTGTGTCACAAATGCGGATTTGTCCATAAATGATAATATCGATAATTATTTTGCCGATTGTGTTTATGATGATAAGTTTAAAAAGTTGCAAGAGCGATATCTGCAAATTGTGAAAAAGAAGTTGAAAAAAGTTCAAAATTCTCTATTAAAAATCCAAAAACAAGAGGTTTCTGCAGAAAAAGCTCAAAAATACAGGCTTTATGGTGATTTAATTATGGCTAATCTTTATCAAAATAGTGATTTTGTCCCGACCATAACCCTATATGATTACGAGAATGATAAAACGATTTCCATAGATTTAGATGAAACAAAAACTTTAAAGGAAAATGCAAATAGATTTTATAAATTATATACAAAAGCGAAAAATGCTAATCAAAAAGTGGTTGAGCTGGTCGAAAAATTAAGTGAAGAAAAGAGTTATTTGGAACAACTTTCATATTTTATAGAATCTGCATCAAATATGGTTGGTTTGTCAAATGTCGCATCTGAAATTGAACCTGAGGTAAAAGTTCAAATCGATAAAAAAGCATCATATCTCCCTGAAGAAATCAAAAGTGAAAATTGTACTATTTTCATCGGAAAAAATAACAAGCAGAATGATTATATCGTGTCTAAATTGGCAAAAGATGATGATATTTGGTTCCACACAAAAGATTGTGCAGGGTCACATGTCTTATTAAGAGTCGATAACGCAAGCGATGATTTAATTTTAAAATGTGCAAAGCTCGCCAAACAGTATTCCAAAGGTTCGTTATCCTCAAAAGTTGGCGTAATTTATACATTTGCAAAGTATTTAAAAAAGCCTCCAAAGGCAAATTTAGGATATGTTACGTATTCTAATGAGAAGGAAATTATTGTTGACTAGCAAAAATATATTTCAGATGTTTTTTTTGAAATATGAAAGTCAGCGGTGTTAATACAAATTTATCCTTTACTGCATACAAATCTCCATTTAGTGAGCGTCTGGAGAGTGTTTTGCATTCGGGGCCAAATCTTTTGCAGGAAAATCTTCTAAAAATAGAATTTAGGGATGTTTTTGAAAAGCATAACAGAAAAGAATATAGTATGGGGGCGGGAAATTATAACAGAGTTTATAAAATTGATGATTTTTATGTCATGCGTTATCCCTTTTCTACTTTTTCGCCTAAAATTAATGCTTTTAGAAGACCTCATAACTCTGTACAAAACAGAATAGGTAATTGTTTAAAAACATATTATGGGGCAACACAGGCTGAATTTGGTGAAGTACAAATATTAAAAAATGCCTGCGAAGATAAAGATTTTGTTATATGTCAAACGCTGGAAAAGATTTCAAATTATCCGGATAGAGTTAATTATTTTACGCAAGTGTATTTGCCTGCATTTGCATCCTTACCCCAATCTGCTTATGACAATTTGGCATGTGATTTGAAACTGATGAACAAATTTAAGTCTAAAGAGGGTAATAGTTATTGTTATGATATATTGAATCCTCGTAATTTCATTAAAGTTGGCGATGAAATAAGAGTTGTTGATGAAATTGAAAATAGCGGTACATTGTACACAAGCGGCAACAATCTAGCTACTTTACTTGATATATTCTTCTCATCTACTCATGGTATTTTAGAACGTTCATACAGTGTTGAAGATAAGGAAAATTTAAAAAATATATTTATAAAATGTATACTTGCTGCTGAAAACGCTGGGCTTGATTGGGGAGATTATGAGAAAATAGCGGGTCCTGTCTCTAATTACCTGCATAATATAGGCGTTAGTGGGGATTTGAAACGCATACAACATGCAATTAAAAAAATAGATGAGCCTGATTATTCTAAGCGAAATGAAGTTATTAAAAATACATTGGATAAAATGCTTGAAATCCGTGATGGCAGACGTAAGTTTGCGGTTGAGTATTTATAGTTTATACTGTATTTATGAAAGTTATTGCTTTAGTTGATTGTGATTCGTTTTTTGTTTCTTGCGAACAAAAAGTTAATCCTGAATTGAAGAACAAGCCAGTCTGTGTTTTGTCTAATAAGGATGGATGTGTTATTTCCCGTTCAAAAGAGGCAAAGTTGATGGGGGTTCGTATGGGACAGCCATATTTTCTTGCAAAAGATGAGTTCCCGGAGGCTATTTATGTATCTTGTCATCATGATTTGTATGCTGAAATATCTGAACAGGTTATGAATTTGTTAAGGGAATTTAGCCCGAATGTTCAAGTATATTCCGTTGACGAGGCATTTGTGGATTTAACTGGATTAAAGCGACTTTATAAAAAAAATTACATTGATTTGGCAAAATATATTAGAGATGAAGTGAAAAATAGGTTGGACATTCCTGTCTCAATTGGTGTAAGTTCAACAAAAACTTTGGCAAAGTTAGCTTCTGATAAGGCTAAAACAGGTGAAAATGGTGTTTACCTCATCTCGAATGCAAAGATTAAAACGGTGTTGGGTAATACAAAAATAGAAGAAATTTGGGGAATCGGAAGAAATTTGACCGTTTTGTTCAAAAAAGCAGGAATTTTAACAGCTGCAGATTTGGTCGCAAAAGATGACAGTTGGTTGGATAAACAAGTTGGAATCCATGCGTTGGAGATTAAACATGAGCTTTTGGGAGAAATGGTTTCGCCGGTGGTAAATGAAGAAAAACTCCCAAAATCTATTCAAAAAACCAGTGCGTTTGGTCTTTTTACGTCCGATTTGGATTTTATAAAAAACCAATTGAATTATCATATCCATTCTGCTTGTAGAAAGTTGAGAAAAATTGACTGTAAGGCTAAAGTCATTGGTGTTATGTTGAGGACAAAGGATTTTAAAGTGATTTTTGAGAAGAAACTTTTGTCTGCTCCTACTTCTTTTGAGATGGAAATATCTGATATTGCGTTTGATTTACTTAAGAAAATTTATTCTCCGGATATTTTATACAGAAGTACCGGAATAATATTGGATGATTTGTACTCAAACAAGGAGTCGCAGCTTTCATTATTTTTTGATGATATTGCACAGTCTAAAAAAGAACAATTATCAAAATGCTTTGATAAACTCGAAGAAAAATTTGGGAAAAATATAGTGCAAATTGGATTTATTAAAGATAAATAGTTTTTATTAAAAAAAGAGCCTCTTTTGAGGCTCTTTTAAATTTATTCAAGGATCCAGCCGTTTGTCAAGTCAACATTTACCGGCTTTAAAAGTTTTAGGTTTACTGTTCCTTGAGCTGGTACCTCAAGTTTTTCACCCTTGAAACAGAATCTTACAAACTTCATAAACCAGTTACGATCTTTTTTGATTTTGGCGGTTGCATTGAAAGCGGTTGTCTGGTCATTGTTTGTGGTAATTAGAGAATTGTCTAAAACTAATACCCCGTTTCGTACAAACCATCTCCCCGGTCTTACATCACTTAACTGTCCTTTTAGAGTTGCACCTTTGTTTACAAGGATGAATTTTTCTTTTGTGATATAGTTTTGAGCTGCAATACCTGCAAACAAATCACCCGGTTCTGAGCTTTGGGAGCTTATATATTTAGTCAATTCCACCGGAACAACTGAACCTGCCGGAATAGTCCCAATACTGCCCTGTACAGTAGCATTTTCGATGACAAATCCGTCACCTGTTTTTTTACGCATTGCTTCTGCAAGTTTCGCATTAGGATTTAATTTTGCTTGTTCCATCATTTTGAATAAAATTGCAGCAACTTCTGCTCTCGTTGCAGGTCTTTCTGCTTCTATTTTTGCCTTATCTGCGCTGGGCATTATTACCATCATCCCCAATATTTCAGCTTTTCCGGCAGGGATTATGAACCATTCCGGAACGGTATGTGCATCTATGTAAGCTTTTGCGAGAACTTCTTTTGCTTTTTGTTCACTGATTTGTTCGGTTGTTAATGCGTTTACGGCAACAGAGAGTGATTCTGCCCTTGATACGGAATCATCAGGTCTGAAAGCTTCGCCCTCTGCAGGTAATGACACCAAGTCAAAATAAAGTGCTTTTTGTATTGCATCATATGCCCAGTAATCTTTGTCTATGTCAGTAAAATCAACCGGTTGTACAACTTTTGTGTTTTGTTGCCCCAGTGCTTTGATTGCCATAGATGCAAACTCGGCTCTTGTAACATTTTCATCTGGTTTGAATGTTCCATCCGGATACCCAACAATGACACCTTGCTCTGATAGAACCTTGATTTGCGGTGCTGCCCAATAGCTGTCAGTTACATCCGGAAATGCATTAGCTGCAGTTATTGTAAAGGTTACAGCAAGTGTCGAGTACAGTAAACCCTTAATAATCTTTTTCATATTATAACTCCTATATAACCTGTAACATTTATATGATACAGTTAAATTTTTTTCCTAGCAATTGATTGTAAACAATAGTTAATATTTTGTATAATTGGCTAAAGTTTTTTTACAAAATTTCCGATATTTTATATGTAACATGAAAGGATGCCTCTATGGAGTTTAACGTTAATAATATCGGTAAAATGGTTGGTACTGGTGAAGTGGCAAAGACTGCCAATGTTAAAGGTAGTGAGTCTATTAATAGCGTTTTCTCAGGAAGTGCTCGGAATAAATTCGTTCCAAACACGCATTTCTCCGGCGAAGAACAGCATATATTAGGTATCTTTGCAGCTGTTCAAGATAATGTTTTGATTGAAGAATAATTTTTCTTAATATTTTTGTTTCACCTCGATTTTTTATGCTATATTTTTGAGTGTAAAAAATACAACAAAAGTGAGGTGTAGCTATGAGAATTGGTATTTTAGGTTATGGAAATCTTGGAAAAGGTGTTGAAAGTGCAATCAGGCAGAATCCTGATATGGAACTTGTTGCTGTATTTACGCGTAGAAATCCGAAAGATTTGAAAATTAAAACCGAATCTGCAAAAGTTTTAAGTGTAGATGAAATTGAAAATTGGAAAGAAAAAATTGATGTACTTATTCTTTGTGGCGGAAGTGCTACCGATTTGCCGGAACAAACTCCAAAGTACGCTAAAATATTTAACGTAATTGATAGTTTTGACACGCACGCAAATATCCCTCTGCACTTTGAAAATGTCAATAAAGCTGCTAAGGAAGGCGGAAAGGTTGCGATTATCTCTGTTGGTTGGGACCCGGGTTTATTCTCATTGAACAGAATGTATGCAAATGCAATTTTGCCAGAAGGTAATGATTATACTTTTTGGGGTAGAGGCGTTAGTCAAGGTCACTCCGACGCTATAAGACGTATTAAGGGTGTTAAAGATGCAAAACAGTACACTGTTCCTGTTGAAAAGGCACTTCAATTAGTTAAAAATGGTGAAAATCCTATACTTTCTACTCGCGAAAAACACACAAGAGAATGTTACGTTGTACTGGAAGATGGTGCTGATGCAAAACAAGTTGAGCATGAAATAGTTACTATGCCGAACTATTTCTCAGATTACGATACCACTGTTCACTTTATATCTGAAGAAGAATTGAAGAAAAATCATAGCGGTATTCCTCATGGTGGTTTTGTTTTGAGAAGTGGTGTTACAGGCTTTGATAAAGAAGAAAAACATATCATTGAATATAATTTGAAACTTGATTCAAACCCGGGATTTACGTCGAGTGTTCTTTTAGCTTATGCAAGAGCAGCTTTTAGACTTTACAACGAAGGGCAAAAAGGTTGTAAAACTGTCTTTGATATTGCGCCTGCCTATTTGAGTCCTAAATCGGCTGAAGAATTAAGACGAACAATGCTTTAATTTTTAAAAATTCTGCTTAAAAGCTCTCCACTAAAATTGGAGAGCTTTTTTATTGACAAAAGCATTCCAGTTTCTGCTCGCTCATGCTCAAATCACCATCGGGTGGGGTTCTCATCTCATCCCTTTGTTAAGTAAAAAAGACTCCCAAAGAAGTTTTAAAAAATGGTGGGCAGGGGTGGATTGTCTTGTTCGCTCGCATTTAACGGCAATTCCGTGCTTTTGTTTTCAGTGATTTTATCACTTCAAACAAAAGCACTTCAGCCTCAGCTCGCTCACGCTCGAACCACAATAGGGTGGTTCTCATCTCACCCCTTTGTTAAGTAAAAAAGACTCCCAAAGGAGTCTTAAAAAGTGGTGGGCAGGGGTGGATTGTCTTGTTCGCTCGCGTTTAACGGCAATTCCGTGTTTTGTTTTCAGTGATTTTATCACTTCAAACAAAAGCACTTCAGCCTCAGCTCGCTCACGCTCGAACCACAATAGGGTGGTTCTCATCTTACCCCTTTATTAAGTAAAAAAGACTCCCAAAGGAGTCTTAAAAAATGGTGGGCAGGGGTGGATTCGAACCACCGTAGTCTCGCGACGGCAGATTTACAGTCTGCTCCCTTTAGCCACTCGGGCACCTACCCATTCAATTTTCAAAAATGCCCTTGACGAGACTTGAACTCGTGACCTCTCCCTTACCAAGGGAGTGCTCTACCACTGAGCCACATGGGCAAATTAATTTATTTGGGATTGTCCACAGAGATCGTGGAGCGGGTGAAGGGAATCGAACCCTCGTCGTAAGCTTGGAAGGCTTCTGCTCTACCATTGAGCTACACCCGCCTGCGTCGAGGAAGTTTTCCGCCCCGCTGCAATCCTGGTTTCGCTACACAAAGCGAGCAATCGCTTGGTGGAGGGGGATGGATTCGAACCATCGTAGGCGTAAGCCAACAGATTTACAGTCTGCCCCCTTTAGCCACTCGGGCACCCCTCCGTA
>CALVAZ010000027.1 GCA_944325675.1 Candidatus Gastranaerophilales bacterium | reverse complement strand
TTTATTCCATTGCATATGATTCGCCTATTGTATCTATTGCTTCAACTTTAATATCCGTTATCAACTCAGAATAAGATATTACAACAATAGTCGGAATGTGACGTTCAAGCAACTGATACAAAGGCAGTCTTATTCTTGGTGAACACAAAATAACCGGCTGTTTCCCACAGGTTTGGTGTGCCCTCATTAATGTTGTAGCTGCAGTTTCAATTAATTCTTGAACCTGCATAGGATTTAACAAAAACATTGTTCCAAGTTCAGTTCTTTGACAGCTGTCATCAAGTATCTTTTCCCATTCAGGAGATAAAGTTAAAGCATACAATACTTTATCATCTTGGACATTAGACAAACAAATTTGACGACCCAACGCTGCTCTTAAACGCTCGGACAATATATCCGGCTCTTTTGAAAATCTTGCGTAATCACATAATCTTTCAAATACAAATATAATATCTTTTATAGAAACTTTCTCTCTAATTAAGTTAACAAAAATCTTTCTTAAATCACTTGTTGAAATAATCGTCGGAACAAGGTCATTGACAAGGGTTGGATCTTGAGATCTTACAAGCTCCATAAGCTTCAATACATCAGTTTTTGTCATAACGTCATCAACATGTTTTCTCACACACTCTTGTAAGTGTGTAACAATAACATCAGTTGAATCAACTGCAGTAACTGATCTTGCAGATTTTGCATCTTCTGCCGTAATCCAATAAGCTTGAGTTTGATATGTCGGATCAATACCGATAATCGCATCATCCGGAACTTCTTTTCGCATAGAATCCCATTGATCCGCAATTACCATTAATCTTCCCGGATATACATAACCGGTTGCAACGGTATTTCCGCGAATTGATATCATATATTCATTGGCATCCAAAGCAGATGAGTCCATGATTCTTATGTTAGGAATAATATAACCAAGTTCATCTGTGACTCTTTGACGCAAAGCAGCAATCTTAGCAAGCAATTGACCTTCTTGATCAGGATCCGCAATTACAAGAAGATTTGAACCAACCTGTAAACTCAATACATCAACACCAAGACGTTCATACATTCTGTTAGGGTTGACCAAATCCTGCATATTTTGACGAACATTTTCCAACTGTCCCAATTGCGATTGAACATCCGCATTGATTAAAACTGAAAATCCGGCAATACCTATACCTATTGAAAAAGCCAAGAACGGGAACCAGGGCAAACCTGTAATAGGTCCTGTAATAGCCAAAAGCATTAAAAATCCTGACGCAAAGAACAGTGAATAAGGTTTGCTCAAAATTTGTCCTGCAACATCTGCACCTAATGAAGAACTTGCGGCAGATGATCTTGTCATAAAAACACCGGCTGCAATTGACATTAACAAAGACGGAACCTGTGACGCCAAACCATCACCAATTGTCAATACAGTATATTTAGCAACCGCATCTTCAATAGACATCTGATTCATTAAACATCCAACACACAAACCGCCCACAATGTTTATAATTACGATAATGATACCTGCTATCGTATCACCTTTTACAAACTTCATGGCACCGTCCATCGAACCGAAAAGATTTGATTCTCTTTGCAAATCTTCACGTTTTTTGGTGGCTTCTTCAGGAGATATTAACCCCGCGTTAAAATCCGCGTCAATTGTCATTTGTTTACCTGGCATAGCATCTAACGCAAATCTTGCCGCAACTTCCGCGATACGTTCAGCACCTTTTGTGATAACCATGAACTGTACAACCGTAATAATTAAGAAGATTACACCTCCGACAACCATGTTACCGCCGGTTACAAATGTTCCGAAAGCCTCGATAACTTCTCCGGCCTCTCCTTTTGCAAGAATTAACCTCGTTGATGCAATGGAAAGTACAAGCCTAAACATTGTACCTAACAATATAATTGATGGAAATGCGGCCAATTCAAGTGTCTTTTGCACATACAAAGCAATCATCAAAAGTACTATACCAAGCGTTATATTTAAACTTATTGAGAAATTTATTACCCAAGTCGGCATTTCGACAAGCAAAATTAATAGCAATGTCAATACAAAAATTGCTAAGAAAATTTCACTTATAGGATTTCCACTTGAATTACCTTGAGCCATTAAATTTCTTTCAAAGCCTCACTAATTATTGCCAACTGTGTATCAATCGTCGCATCGACAACACCGTTAGTCGTCGTTACAATACAGCCGCCTTCCATTACCGCTTCATCCGGAATTACCATCATCTTAGCCTCCAAACCAAGTTGTTCCGCCATTGAAGGTATTTCACCTTTTAACATATTAACTTGTGAAGGATTTGTCCTGATGGTTATTTTTGTTTCTTCTTTTGATAGACCTTTCAAAATTTCCATCACGCTGTCAACAAGCAATTCCGGAGCCTGCGCTATCTCTTTTTTAATAATTTTTTGGGCAATATCAATGCTTATTGAAAGAATTTCAGGAGCAATTTTGTCAAAAACTTCCTGTTTTGCATCCAAAAATACTTTTAGAGAATTTTTTAATTCCTCCAAATCAGACTTGGAACGCGTCAAGCCTTCCTGATACCCCTCCTTTGCGGCTGCTTCTCTTATAGCGTCAGCCTCTTCACGTGCTCTTGAAATCAGGTTTCTGTCGTCAATACGGCGAAATCCCCTTCGTCTATCCCCTCTGCGTCTTTCGTTGCGCTGTTTAAAGTCAATATTGTCAAGATTAAACAGATCGACAACTTCTTCATCGACCTTATCCTGCACAGAAGCATCCTGAGTAACTTCCTGCGGTTTGAGCTCCTCCGGTTGTATTTTTTTCTTTTTGATAATCATGATTCAATACTATTATACACTATCTTGTATATGGGTGGCAATAATGTTAGCAACTTTTGGGGCAACTTCATAATATTCACCTTCTAAAGCGTTGAAAACAAGGCGTTTTACTTTCATGCGCTCCGGTTTAAGAATCATTTCTAATTGTTGCCGTTCTACTCCTTCTGTAACTTTTTGTAATTTTAATACAATTTTATTAGGACTTAATTCTAAAGGTTTTGGTAAATACGTTTTTATCTCATTTAAACATTTCAAAGCCGTATTAACGCTAACTCTACTATCTAAGTCGGGCATTCCCATATACTTAATAACTGTTTGTGCATCATCGGGGCTGAATTTGTCAAGAAATGTCTGAACCTTTTCCTGCTTCATTTTTTGAAACAATAAAGCTACGGTCGCCAATTTCAAAATCTTTGAACTTGTTGTGCCTTGTGGATTTTGTACAGATGCAGGCTGATTAGAAACTTGACCTTGCGGCATTTCTTGATTTTGTTGAGCTTGCGCTTCTGCTGCAGCTTGTTCTTCACTCATCTGCTGCATCATAGCATCAATATTAGACTGCTTTGATGCCTGTTCCATCAGGCCTTGATCTATAAAACCTTTGTCTTTCAATTCTGCAATCGCATCAAGATAAGTCTTTTTGACATGGTGTTCTATCAGCTGCAATATTTGATCTTGAGGTAATCCCTGTTTAAAAGTTTGCTTAGCAATTTCAAAAATTGTAAATGCAATCTTTTGCATTATTGGATCCCAAAACTCTTGAGGAATCTTTGACCTTATAAGATCAACAGATTTATGGAAAGCCCATTCGGCAATAATTTGCGTAATCATCATTGCCTGATCGGCTGTAAAATTTGATTCCGTATCATTATACAAGGCTTCACCGGCAAGTGTCGAAAAATTCAAGAGAGTATTAACGACATATTGTTTTTCAATATCTTCAAAATCTTGGGGAACAAGCTCTTTTGCCTGTTCTGTTAAATTTTGAGCAAATTCTTGATAATTAAAATCTTTTATCGCCATTAATTTCTACACCAAATACTAGCCTTGTTCAATCCAACTCTTTATCTTTTCAGCCGCCTCTTCCGGATCTAAATCTGACATTTCTGCGGACATATTAGCCAGAGAATCTATCAATTGACCTTCGTCTTGCTGAGGGATATATTCACGTTGCTGCTGTTCAAGTAAGTTTTGTGCCAATTCTGTTTGACGTTCCGTCAATTGTGCAGCTCTAGAGTTTATATCACTTAATTGTCTGTCTTGTTCTGCAGTTTTTTGTCTTAATTGTTCAACTTCCCTTCTGTTAGCCTCTTGAACCTGCTGAACTTTATCTGAAACAACTTTGAATAATATCAATAGACCGGCACCGCTAAGTGCAATTGCAAGCCACCAAGGGTTACCTGTTTCATCAGGTTTCGGCAAATTTACAGGTCTGTCTGATGCAAGGTAAGGATCCGTTGAATCAGAAAATGCAATTGAAACATTTTCAGGATCAACTTTTGGACTTGCAGCATGAGCTATTAGTTCTTTCAATTCCTCTAAAGTTGTATTTGTAGGAAGTGCTGATTTTTCCAAAGTTACAGCAACAGATATTTCTTCTACAACACCCGGTTTAATGTACTCATTTGTTTGAGTTTTTGTAACACCGTACTGAGTTTCGGTTGCAGAACGTGAATAATTTCGGTTCTGAGTTGAATCAGACCCGCCCTGCTGCAATCCATTCGGTAAATAGACACTTACAGCGCTTACGTTTTTATTTGAATCCTGTGTTTGATCGCCCAACCCTTCAGAAAAATTTTGTTCTGAAACAGCAGTTTTTTTGGTAGGGTCATATTCTATTGTATACTTTTCCACAGGTGCTTGTCTTAAGAAGGTACTGACCGTAACAACGTAATTACCTTTTCCGATAAGTCTATCAAGTTGCGTAGCAACTTTTTGCTGCATGTATTTATCGTTTTCTTGAAGTTTTTCCAGCATTTCATCCTGTGCATCAATAATACTTGAATAAACATTACCGTTAGTATCTGTTATTGCAATATTTTCCGCAGTTAAACCTGTTACACTGCCTAATAGAAGGTTAGTTATAGCTTTTACTTTTAGTTGATCAAGCTTATCACCTGCAGGAATAGTTATCTGAACTGTTGCCGTTACAGGTTTTTGCATTGATGTAAACATTGTTTGTTCCGGAATTGATATAAACACTGAAGCATTCTCAATTGGCGGAATTTTGCGGATTAATCTTGCAAGTTCCCCATTTATTGCTCTTGCAAGACGAATTCTCTTATCTTCTTTTGTTGATGTAAAATCACCTTTATCAAAAATCTCAAGCCCAACGTTTTGATCCATCAAACCACTTTTTACAATTGCAAGAAGTGCTGCATCTTTTTGACTTTGAGTATATTGTTTTAAAAATATTGTAGATTTTGTACCATCAAGTTTACGGCTTGCGTCAATACCTTCTCTTGCAAGTAATGCTTGAATTTCTATCGCTTTCCCCAAATTATCGGTTGTCAACAAGTCCAAAGGTTCTTTGATTACCTTTTCACTAACAACCTTTGCAGCACCGTTACCTGATTTTGATGAATTCACAATCCCTATTGTGACAAATAGTGCCAAAATCAGTACAATACCACCAATAATTCCATATAATAAAGGTTTATTTTCAAGAAGTTTTTGAAAGTCCATTTCCGTCCCACTACCTGTTTACTAACATTAATTTACACTTGAATTTGCATAACTTTATCGTATGCTTGAATAACTTTACCTACTAATTGAGTTGCTACGTTAACACTGATTTCCGATTTAGCCATAGCTGTCATTACATCGTGAATATCAACGTTACCGTTACCGGACATGGCATCTTTTAACAAATTATCCGGAGCATTCAACTCAGCATTGAAGTTTTCCATAAGGCCTGACATTACCTGTTTAAAGTCAGGTGAACCATTGGATTCCACTCTATTAAGGCGAGCAGACGGCATACCGTTAATTCCGGTATCAAGTTTGGTGTGCTGTATTCTCCCTGCCAAGTCATAATGCGGATAAAAATTATTATACATTTGCCCTGCCTTTCTTTCTATATTCTAACGTAAATTTACCTAATATGTTCATCTACATACAAATAAATCATACGTTTTATGTAGAGGAAATAACCGATTTCATACAAATTATTTAATGATTTTTCTCAAAAAGTCATGGCAAAAAAGATTTTCACAAGTTTTATAACCCCAAAAGGAGAATCCATGAATATAAATTTTACATCAACTTACAGAATTCCTATAACTCAAGCCGGAACAAATAATGCCAAAAAAGAAAAATTAAGAAATCTTGTTTCACTCTACCCTAACAGCATTGTAAGCAAACAAAAGACAGGCTTTGCACGTTTATCCATCTCGGACAGTGAAGATGCAAAATTTGAAGGAAAACTCAAAGGAATAGGCTACAAAGTTTTTCAAAAATTTGGCGGTGAAAATGTACCAAAAGATTTATTGGATGAATACATAAAAGAGGCTCTTAAATACGGAGAATTTCAACAAAAGGGCAAGCAAAAAGCACCTAAAAAATCTTTTCAAGAACGTATATAAAGAATACCTATATTATAAAGCTCATCCGCAATTTTAACTACTTAGGCAAACAATCCCAGTAACCTTTTGTCTCATCGTCAGGACAAACATCATTTAATGCATACCAAGAACAGCCGAGTCCGTTGCCTTTTTGTGATGAGTTTTTAGTACAAGGACGCCCATTTTGTTCATTTCCAGCAATACACCCGTTTGAACTTGGTATTGAAGTATTACCTTCACAATTTTCCATTGCACTGGCAAGTTCATCATCGGTATAGTATCCGGTCATCTTTATTGGTTCCAAATAATCTTTATCATCAACCCAAAATGCAAATATATCATGGCCTAAAGCATTTGGGCCCTTATCCGGACCATTCATATCAAATGAAAATCCTAATCTACCGGAATTTATAGTTGTTTCGTAACAAGTACCGTCTGCCAGTAAGTATTTTGGCTTTGCAGATCCGCCAGCATCAATGTAAGCTTCTTTTTTCAAATCATAAGTACGCGGTTTATTTTTATATTCACACGTTCCTATAACTTTGAAATATTGATTAAAAATCGTCAAGCATTCATCTCTATTCTTATATTTTCCATTGTCGTAATCCCAAGTTGTACAGTATTTCTTGAGACTTACGCCGTAATCGTTTTTAGCGTATAACATTTGTTGTTGAAGTAAAGCATACTTGTTTATAAGCTGATTTTTTAACACTTTTTTCTGATAATTTGATACAAGAGTCGGGATGGTAATTGCAGCAACAATTCCAACTATCGCAAGTGTTATCAAAACTTCTGCTAATGTAAAACCTTTTTTAAACTTATAATTCATCATGCTTGAATTATAAGTTAAGACATCAATATTGTCAAACTCCTTGCAATTCCTAGCTAGGAGAGTTGCCCCCCCCCGGTTTTGTTATTTTTCAAACCCACTAAATACCTCCTAACTTATTGAGCATTCAACTCTCTTCTTATATCTTCAACCGAAACTCTTACTATAGGTGAATTTTCATCTTTTTTTAAGACACAATTTTTTATACCGGACTGAACGATGAATCTTTTACACAATATACAGATAAAATTATGTCCCCAAATGTACATCGTAGCATCCTTGCACCTGTCTTGGCCGGCCTGTATTATTGCATTTTGCTCTGCATGAATTGACCTGCAGGTTTCATATTTTGTGCCGGAAGGTATGTTATTTTTTATTCTATAACATTCCCCACGTTCATAACAAGATTCAACCTTGGATGGAGTACCATTATAACCTGTGGCTTTGATTTTTTTATCTTCACCCACAATTACAGCACCAACGTGTGCTCTTATACAATTTGAACGACTTGCGCAAGTCTTTGCCAAATCTAAAAAATAATCATCCCAAGCCTTAATTTCCATAATCCCTCTAATATTTGTGATTTCTTATACCTGTCATTATCATAGCTATGCCATATTTATCCGCAAGTTCTATAATTTCCTTATCTTTATGTGATCCGCCAGGCTGAATAATAAGACCAATACGTCCTTGCACTGCTGCATATATGGCATCATGCGAATATATAATGCCGTCAGTTGCTATAACCGCATCTTTCGAAGCATCGCAAGCAAGCTTTAAAGCTTGATCAATAGCAGCTGCAGAATTTGTTTCATTTTTAGCTATTCCAAGTGTAGCAAAATCTTTTGCAACCAGTGCGGAATCAGTACTTGTATGTTTTATTATTTTCCATGCAAATATGGCATCTTCAATCTGTTCCGTTGTCGGTTTTGTCTTTGTAACAACTTTGAACAAATCCTTATCTAAATCTTTGTTATTTTTTTCCTGAATTAAAACACCAAAAGGAGTTATCTTTATATCTTCTGTACAAAGATTACGCATATTTTTAAGCGGAGTATTAAGTTTCACAAGCTTTAAGCTCTGATTTTCTTTCATCAAATTAATTGCTTTAGGGTGAAAATCAGGTGCAATAATAACTTTTACGCCCATTGAATTTACGTGCTTTGCAGTTTCATAATCTACGGGTTTAGAAAATCCTATTGTACCGTAAAATGCACTGACCGGATCACAATCGAATGCCTTGTTATAAGCTTCTTCTATTGTTCTGCCTAATGCAACACCACAGCATGACGCGTGTTTCATTATAGCAACTGCATTAACGTCAAAAAACTCACTTAAAATCCTTGTTAATTCGTACAAGTTAAGTATATTGTCATAACTTAGCTCTTTATTAAAAAGCACCTCGTAGTCAGCCATCTCCTCGCAAGTATAAAGCCCAGCTTGCTGATGAGGATTTTCTCCGTACTTTAATTCCTGAATCTTGTCAAATCTGTATTCTCTCATATCAGCCCTCAAATTGCTTTTATAATAGCATAAAAACTCAATCTTATCAATTACATTTCATATTATTAAGCCTTAAAACGTATTTTTCTTGAATTATTTTTGTGTTTTTATTACAATTGTCGGTGTTCAGATATAACTTAATGAGGGAAATATGGCTAATAGCAGAATGACTGAAGGTGTGGGCAAAAAAATAGTTGAAGCTCTTAAAATGCAGTCTGATATTGAAATAAATTCAACAAATGATAACGTTATTGAGAAATTTGAAGCAGAGGATGAACCTCAGATTACTGAGATTGCAGATGAACCTACACTCAAAGAAGAATTGTCCTCACAAGATGAATTTAATTTTGATGAAGATACTTTCAGCAATGATTTTTCTGAACCAAATGAACAAGAACAAAAAATTATTTTACCTAAACAGGATATAATACCGCAACAGACTTTATTACATTCTGAATTGGACGACTTTGAAATCCCATCAAATGTAGCCGTCTTGAAACAACTTATAACAAAATTACCTGCAGGAGTTACAAAACAAACCGGTGCTTTGATTATAAAACAAACTATGGAAGCACTTGGGATTTCTATGAAAAGTGTTTTGCAAGAAGCTCAACAAGTTCAAGAAGGACTTAACAATTCTTCTAGAGAGTGTCAGGCTTCCATTATGGAATATAAAAGACAAATAGGTATTTTAGAAAAACAAGCGCAAAAATATCAAAGACAATACGCAGCGTTAAACGATATCATTAGCTTGTTTGTTCAAACTAGTATTTAAAGGCTATTTGAATATTCTTATCTCTCATAGCCGTACAAGATTCAATCTCGGTATTTACCATGTCAAGTCTCGATTTGTACTGGCTCATTTGTTGAACAAGTCTTTGCTCTAAAACCTTTAGTTTTGCTTGCCGTTGTTGTAGCATTTTTGCTATTGGAGAATCAGGATCATTATAATCCGTTCCAACTTGCATCAAATCGCTTACAGATTGAGCAAGTGACATTTGGGACTGTGTAATTAATTGGATTTTATATTCTAAATCCAATCGCTGCGCAATCAACATATTCAATCTGATTGTTGAGTTGATTAATCCCATTTTTTAATTCCTTCTACCTGGTTTCATTTAGTTTCTTACCTTTTAAGAAATTATGCTCATTATTTTCTGCAATCAGTTGTTCCATTTTTTGAAGTTGATGACGATGATAATTTAGCCTGTACTGTGCCATTTTCAACTTCTTTTTCATTGTCAGAAAATCTTTCAAACCTTCTACTATTGAATTAGACAAAGATTTTAGAGGATTTTTTCTTATTAGGAAGTTTTTTGAATATATCAAGAAATCTATCAATCTTTTTATATTCATCTCTAAAGTTTCACGAAGCATATTACTCCTTTACACTTTAGACCTACAAATATATAAAAACGTGTTACAATAAATAATTGCCATGTTTTGTAAATCTTTGTAACATGTCTTAATCATCATAAGTCTAAAAAGTACCAGCTTAAAGGAATTTTTTCCTTTTAATACATTATACGTCAAAAATTCGAAAAACTTTAATTACAAGTTTTGAATAGCTTTACTATCACCGTCAATCGATTCTTTCAGCATCTTTTTAACTACATCGCCTTGGGTATCAAGCATTTTACAAACAGTTTCAATATTTCTAACTTTGTTGGAAAGTATAGTATCAGCATTTGCAGTAATGTTACCTGTAACATTTTGGTAAGCTGCTAAGGCAGCAGAAGTTGTACCTTGCATCAAATTACCCATAACAAGAGCCGGCAGACCATATTCACCCAAATAAGGTGCAGCAGCCTGCATAATACCACCCCAACCAGAAATACAACTTGCAAGAGGCAAAACAATACTTCTTCCTATACCAAAGCCACTTGCACCACCCACACCGTAAGCAGCGGCACTTGCAACATCAGCCAATCCACCTAAGCTCGATGCATAACCGGTTGCAGTTCCGTAATCGGTACCCCAGCCTGTCAAACCTGCAGCCCCTCCCGTAGAGACACCGCTTAATCCCCAAGACACCGGTGCTGCACCGCTTGGGAACCCAGAATAGTTATATAAAGAGTTTAACCCATAAGATGATCCGCTTACCATATTGGAGTAATATGAAGTACCAGGTATACTCATGGATTCAGATGCCCCAAAAACCGTAGCAAATGAAGATGGCGCAAACAAACTTGCTAAATTATACAAAAAACCGCCGGTTGCTTCAAACCCTGTTCCCATACCGCTTCCTGAAACAGTTAAATCTCTTAACTTATCATAAGTCTCAAAAAGTTGGGCCTTTGCATTACTACCTGCAGAGCTGAATTTGTTTGCTATTACCAAATAACTATCATTTTTATAAGACATCATTAACCTCTTAATTATTATTCGAAAGTTTTGAAAGTAGATTCGATATTCTTTTCAATAACCTTTTTGACTGCTTCCATCTCAGTTTGTAATGCTTCTTGTTCAGTATCAAGCTGACGTAACCTCAATTCAAGTGTTCTGTCTTGTTGTTGAATTTTTTCAGTCTGAGCATTTATATTTTGAATTTCCTGTTCATAAACCGCCATGTCGTAATTATATTGGTTCATTGCGTCATTATAAGCATCATCATCGGTAATTGTTTCAGTATTCAAAGCAAAAGTCGCAGTAGAATTTTCATATCTGATACTGTAAGGACGACCATTTTCGTCTAAATCAACAAACGCACGTTCCTGACGCTCAACTCTGGTTTTAATATCTTGTGCCGTGTACTGAACTAAATCATTTTGATTTTCTGTTGGACGTGCCGGATCAGGTGCACTTATTGCAGAATTAGTCAGGTCTGACTTACAAGCAAAATAAGTTTGTCCTTGATATTGCCATGTGTAAATATCACCCACTGCTGCGTTAGTGAAATCAGAATCCGGAAATTCTTTACAAATTTGTTCATACGCAGCTTTTTGTACGGAATCATTCGGATCATATTGCGAAAGCTCGCAATTACCTACATAAGTAGGCACACCAGATTCAACATGATATTCATTTGCATCGGCAGTTCCCGCAACAGCATTATCCAAATCAGTTCTGGTTGTAAAGTGCATTAAACCATCTGCGTCCGTATATGTAAAAATGTCATTTATATCCTCTTTTGATAAATCGGGATAATTTTGTAAAATCTTGTCAAAATTATTCTTTTGGTTCGCATTTAAAGGATCATACTGTGTAAGTATAACACCATTAATTGAATAAGAATTATCATCCGGATTCTGTACAACATCAGCCTGAGGTACAGTTCCTTGAACGCCAGCTGTATCCATAACCACTTGAGGGTTTTTCTTGTTAGACTGAACTCCGGTATATACATCCGCATAATGATAGTGAGTTACCAAATAGTTATAGCCGTCCGGATCGTCTACCAACTGGGACATATTTGTTATAGTCTCAGCATTTGTTCCATCTTCATACGAATATTGTAATGTCGTATAATCAGAAGTACTTGGAGGCGTGGGCACCTGCAATGTCAACAACTGGTTAAACAAATTCGCACTTTGGTTAGCTAAAGCAGTACGTGCTTGGTTTACTTGTTGTCCTTCATATTCTACATTTGTTTTTCTTGCTGTTAAGCCCAAATATCTGGCTTGTGATGCTGCCATGCCCATAAGATTGGCCTCCTATTATATATCTACTACCTTTTTTTGTTTTAATGATTATTTGAAAAAAGTCAACATAATCTAAAAAAATTATACGGCATATATTAAGATATATATAGCTAAAACAACAAAAAATCAGTCATATAGAGGAAAAATTTGTAAATAATTAATATGAAAGTACTAGACTTTCACGAAAAAGGGACTACCAGATATTGGTAATCCCTTTATATTAAATAATTAGTTCTATTCTTCTGCTTTTGTTTCCTCAGAGGGCTCTTTAACCGTAAGAGCAATACGTTTATCCGTTGGATTAAACTTCAAAATATATGTTTGGACTTTGTCACCAACATTGAAAATATTTTTAGTTTCATTTTGAAGTTCTGCCAACTCAGAATGCGGTAACAACGCTTCAACACCCGGGAACACTTCAACAAATGCACCAAAGTGTTTAATACGTGTAATAGTACCTTCGACTTTGTCACCTTCTTTTATTTGCTTTTCAGCTTCCAACCACGGATCAGGTTCAAGATTTTTCAAGCTCAAAGAAACACGTTGCTTATCGTGATCAACGGCGATAACTTCGACATCAATCTTGTCGCCTACTTTCAAGATATCAGTCGGATGATCAATCCAACGCCAAGATAGCTGTGATAACGGCAACAATCCATCAATTCCGCCAAGATCTATGAAGGCTCCAAAATCAGTGATTCTTACAACATCACCTTTTACAATTTGACCGGGTTCAATCTGAGCAAATACATTCTTTCTTGCTTCAACAGCACTGTCATCATAAACCTTTTTGTTTGATAGGATGAAGTTATTTTGTTGACTATCTAGAGTAAGTATTTTTAACTCAATCTGTGAACCAACTTCCAAATCAGTCTCTTTGCTTCTCAATTGAGAAGATGGAACAAAACCTCTGACGCCTGAAATTTCAACTAATATACCACCTTTAACAATGCTGACAATAGTACCTAAAATTGTTTCATCGGCATTTTTAGCTTTTTCGAGTTCTTTCCAAGCGTATGCAAAATCGACCTTTTTCTTAGAAAGCATGAATTTACCGTCTTCGTCTTCTTCTTTTATAATTAAGAATTCATACTCTTTCCCTTTTTCAAATTTTTCCTCGACATTTTCATCTTTGTCAACAGCTTCACGTGTAGGCACAACCGCAATCGTTTTTGCACCAATGTCAACCATTACACCTTGGCTGTCGTAACCGCAGACAATACCCTTGACTAAATCACCCTTTTGAAAGTTATAGTCGTATTGTTTTAATAATTCTTCAAAATCTAGATCACTACTTTTACCTTTTGACACCATCTTTACCCCGTTATGACTAACATTATCCTATTTAACATTAATAATTGTAACAAATTTCTTTAAATCTGTAAAGTTTTTGTAAAGTTGCTTAACATTTGTAATTTTTTATTTCAAGTTACCCAAGAGATGTGTTCTACTGCGTTCATACCTATTGCCTATTTTGGTCAAGCATGAAACCGAAACGAAATCATCTCCCAATGTGTATTTTGCAATCGAACCATCGTTCATTCTTATATTATATCTTTCCATTGGTATAGCAAGGTTTATATTTGACTCATCAGTCAAATGCATTCCCTTAGCCTCAGCTCTGGTTAACCTAGCCATATTCCTTTGAGCTAAATTAAGTCTTTGAATTTTAACCATAATTTCTCCTTTGTTGTGTATAAAAGCCCTGAAAATATTTTTTGCCAAATAAAAACAGCGCCTTAAGTTTTATTAAGACACTGTTTTTTACAAAATTAATTTATATATTTTTATGCTTTTAAGGAGGCAATTAAATCCTTAATAGTATTCTCTTGAGTTTGGATTTCTTCAATTCTTGATTTTGTTTGTTCAATCAACTCTTTCGGTGCATTAGCAACAAATTTTTCGTTAGCCATACGACCTGAAAGTGAATTCTTTTCTGCTACAAGCTTGTCAAGTTTTTTCTGTTGACGCTTGATTTCCTCATTAAAGTCAATAAGATTTTCAAGCGGAATAATTATTTTTGAAGCAGAAACAACTGCCGTTGCTGATTTTTTAGGAACCGGTAAGCTATCATCAGCATAAGAAATATCCTCAACCTTAGCAAGACGTTTTATATAAGATTCAATTGCTTCAAATGTAGCTTTTTCGGATTTTTCAGCTCTTATTTCAATATTAAATTTCAAAGAAGTCGGAATATTGAAACTCTGTCTGACATTTCTCAACGATTTTATAGTTTCAAAGACAAGCTCCATTTCTTCAGCTTCTTTAGGAAATGCAAGTTTTTCTTCAAATACTGGGAAATCCGCAAGCATAATTGCCTTGAAATTTTTATCTTGAGGAATAAGCTGCCATACTTTTTCAGTGATATGAGGCATTATCGGATGTAAAAGTCTCAATGCCATATCAAGAACATATCTTAATACTCTTTGAGTATTAAGTTTCAATTCAGGGTCTTGCAACTGAATTTTTGCAATTTCAACATACCAGTCACAGTATTTATTCCAGAAAAAGTCATACATTATGTGCGCAGTTTCTCCGATTCTGTAATTTTTGATATTATCATTAAATTCTTTTGCGGTGTTATTCAACTCATTCAAAATCCACTTATCAACTATTGTCAATTTTGAGAAATCTATGTCATTGTTATCGACACCATCAAGATTCATCAACACAAATCTTGACGCGTTCCAGATTTTGTTTGCAAAATTCCTACCGTATTCAAACCTTTCGTCGCTAATTTTTATATCTTGACCGCCATAGGTACAAAGTGATGTCATTGTAAACCTTAAAGCATCAGACCCGTATTTATCAATAATAATTACAGGATCAATAGTATTACCTTTGGACTTTGACATCTTTTGACCTTTTTCATCACGAATAAGTCCGTGGATATAAACCGTTGAAAACGGTGCTTTCTTCGTGAACTCAAGCCCCATTGTAATCATTCTGGCTACCCAGAAGAAAATAATATCAAATCCTGTTACAAGAACACTTGTAGGGTAGAATTTCTTGAAGTCTTCAGATTCCGTATTAGGCCAACCCATAGTTGAGAATGGCCACAAACCTGATGAAAACCACGTATCCAAAACGTCACTGTCTTGAGTATAATTTTCAGGATCAGGATTTTCTTTTGCAACCACCATCTCACCTGTTTCATTATGGTAATATGCCGGGATTTGGTGCCCCCACCATAGTTGACGAGAAATACACCAATCGCGTATATTTTCCATCCAACCGAGATAATTCTTTTCCCAACGTTCAGGAATAAATTTTATACGTCCGTCTTTTACAGCAGCAATAGCTTCTTTAGCCAACGGCTCCATTTTTACAAACCATTGTTCGGACAAGAGCGGCTCAATTGTTGTATTGCAGCGCTGACACTTACCAACATTATGTTCGTGATCACGTGTCCTTAAAAGGAAATTATTATATGAAAGCATTCCAATAATTTTTTCACGTGCTTCATATCTGTCAAGACCATGAAGCTCTTGAGGGACCTCTCCACAAGCTTTCATCTTACCTTCGCCGTCAATAACCCAAATAGGCTTAAAGCCATGGCGTTTCCCGACTTCAAAATCATTCGGGTCGTGTGCAGGAGTAATCTTAACAGCACCTGTTCCGAAATTCTTGTCGACATATTCATCGGCGATAATCGGAATTTCACGTCCCGTTAACGGAATTACAACAGTTTTTCCAACCAATTCGGAATACTTATGATCGTCAGGGTGAACAGCAATAGCAACATCACCAAATATTGTTTCAGGTCTTGTAGTTGCAACAATTATGGCACCGGATTCACCTTTTAATGGGTAAGAAATTTCCCATAAATGTCCTTGTTCTGTTTCATATTCTGTTTCGACATCAGAAATCGCAGACTGGCAACGCGGACACCAGTTTACTATGTATGCACCTTTATATATTAATCCTTTTTCGTATAATTTTACAAAAACTTCTTTTACGGCATCAGAACAGCCTTTGTCAAATGTAAACCTTTCTCTGGATCTGTCGAAAGAAGCGCCTAATCTCTTGCATTGATCAAGGATGGCAGATTTGTGCTTGTTAGCCCAATCCCAAGTTTGTTCCAAGAATTTTTCTCTACCTAAATCGTGTCTTGTCAATCCCTTTTCCCTAAGCTGTTTTTCAACAACATTTTGAGTCGCAATACCTGCATGATCGGTTCCTGGAAGCCATAAAGTTTCATAACCGCTCATTCTGTGATAACGCGTCAGAATATCTTGCAAAGTTTCATCAAGAGCATGTCCCATATGCAAAACGCCTGTAACATTCGGAGGAGGTATAACTATTGAATAAGGCGGCTTTTTACTTTTTGCATCAGCCTTAAACATTTCGTTATCTTCCCAGAATTTATATATTTCTTCTTCTGTGGATTTTGCATCATAAACTGTAGGTAAATCCTCTATTTTAACTTTAGTGTCTAACATATCAAATCCTTCTTATTTATATTCCGTAATTAAAGAATAACACAAAAACACAAAAAAAGAGACCACCAAAGCGGTCTCTTTTTGTATTTTATGAACTTATGCATTAGCTAAAGAATTAGCTATGATTTCCATTTCTTCCAATGAAGCATATACCGCGTGGCAACCACAGTCAACATAGAGAATTTGACCTGTTGTACCTGTTGATAGGTCAGATGCTAAATACAAACCGGCTTTACCGACATCTTCCAATGCAACATTACGGTTAAGAGGTGATTTTGCAATAGCGGCCTTAAGCATTTTATCAAAACCTGAAATACCCTTTGCTGCAAGAGTTTTAACAGCACCTGCTGAAATACAGTTAACTCTGACACCCTTTTTACCTAAATCAGCAGCAAGATATCTCATTGAAGATTCAAGTGCAGCTTTTGCAACACCCATTACGTTATAATTTGCAACCACATATTCAGAACCCAAATATGTTAATGCAAATATTGAACCGCCTTCGTTCATTATATTTTCAACATTTCTGCAAATTGAAACTAATGAATACGCACTTACACCCATTGCAAGATTCCAGCCGTCATGTGAAGTATCAATAAATCTTCCCTGCAAATCTTCTTTTGCAGCAAAAGCCACAGCATGAACAACAAAATCTAACTTGCCGTATACTCTTTCACATTCAGCTACAACAGCCTTAATCTCGTCTTCTTTAGTTACATCGCAGCTCATGATAATTTTGGCATTCATTTCTTCAGCCAATGGTCTTACACGTTTTTCCATAACTTCACCAGCATAAGTGAATGCAATATCTGCACCGGCCTCAAATAGTTGGCGAGCAATTGCATAAGCGATACCATGTGTGTTAGAAACTCCAAAAATAAGCCCCTTTTTGCCTTCCATTAATTTCATAAATAATTCTCCTTCTTAGATACAAATAAAAATCATATAATTCTAATTCTAACAAAAATATAAATTTAAGGCAAATCTATAATAATGTAAACAAATGTAACAACATTCAAACATGCTGAAATCAAGCCTTTTCGGGAGTTTTTATATATTTAAGAGAGTAAATAACCGAGAGAGAGCTATGGGCATAAACGGCTTAGGACAACTGAATAAGACCGATTTGCAGAAGATTTTAGCACAACGAAACAGTGGTGCACGAGTTCAAACATCTTCACAAAATATTAATATGACCAGAAACGGTTCCATATTTAATATGGCACGCCCGGACCAAACAAATACTCAAACTTCAACAAACAGAAAAAATATTTTTGCAACAAATAATTCAGACAATAATGAAAAAAATATATCCAGTAAGCAAACAGACCAAGAATTTAGCATTTCTGGAGGCAAATCTTCAGCATCAAGCGCTGAATCAACAGCAATGGATGCAAAATCAGGAACAGCTCAAACAGAGAAAAATACAAAAGAAGTCAATTCTATAGCAAGTAATAGCAAAAAACTTGCAAAATCAACCAAAGCAAGTGAAAAAGATATGAAAGCTACGTTGAAACAAAATCAACGTTTGGTTGAAAAAAATAATAAAGAAATTGAAAAAATGGCAGCGGAAATTGAAACCGAAAGTATGTCAATGGATACAATCGCCTCTGAAATTGAAACACTTACCGCTGAACAGGAGGCGCAAAAATATAGTTCATTCTCATTAAAACTTGCAGGTGATGAAATGACGAACCCGCAAACAAGAGCAATGAGTACGACTCAAAATACGCCTCAATCTACGAGTTCCTCAGATACCGCAGATAAAATTTCTAATTTATCATCGCAAATGGATTCAAAATCTGCAAAAATGACCAAATATACGGGTAAAATTTCAAAA
>CALVAZ010000026.1 GCA_944325675.1 Candidatus Gastranaerophilales bacterium | reverse complement strand
TGTGTTTTCATTTTTGGCATTTTCTTATCTCCTTTTTGGTTTAAAGTAACTAAAAAATTACAGGCATACCAAAGCCTATAACTTTCGGCTAAGTAATATATTATTACATAAATTTCTTTTTGCAAGTCAATTGTTAAATCTTGTTAATTTGGATGTTAATAGTTTTTTATGTTTTTTGTTGCGGGTTGGTTTGTAAATAATTGTTAATCATAATGATTATGTTTGAGATTAGGGTATAATTAATACTATGTCGTTTTATTAATTTAAGAGAGGTTTAAAATGAGAAATAAGCAAGCATTTACATTAGCGGAAGTTTTGATTACTTTGGGGATTATAGGTGTTGTTGCGGCTTTAACAATTCCTACTTTGGTTGCTAATTATCAAAAAAAAGCTTTGGTAACTCAATTAAAAAGAACTGTTGCAACTTTAGATAATGGTTTTAAGCTTATGATG
This sequence comes from Candidatus Gastranaerophilales bacterium, assembly GCA_944325675.1. Lineage (GTDB taxonomy): Bacteria > Cyanobacteriota > Vampirovibrionia > Gastranaerophilales > Gastranaerophilaceae > SIG32. The sequence continues at coordinate 3,636 of CALVAZ010000026.1, read as the reverse complement.
GCGACAGAAGGTGTTGATACGATTTATAATACAGAAATGTGGTCAGGGTTTCACACAGAATCTTCTGAAGAAAGAGTTTATGAAGCTTTAAAAACATATATACCAAAATATTTTAAGACGATAGATATTTGTTACGGGACTTCAAAATCTGATTGTCGTGCATATAGTGCTTATTCATCTATGAAAAATTTGAATGGAAGTGAACAAACTTCCGGTGATAACGTTAATTATTCGCCATATTTTCAATTATCAGACGGTGCGATAATATATCTATCTAATTTAACAAAAATGGTTATGAGTGAAGCGGAGTGTGCTGCACTAAAAGCAAATGGAGGAAGTGTTTGCGGTTATGCAACATTTTATCCGATTGCGATTGATATTAACGGCTATGCCGGACCCAACACAATGGGCAGAGATGTTTATGCGATTATGATAGACCAATACGGTATGGTTTATGATGTGGCATCAAAGGCTGTTTTAGGCAATAATGCTGATTGGGAAGCAAATGCGCCGGGTTATTGTGGAACTAAAGGTTCTTCAGATGTTTCTCAAGCAGAAGGATATGGTTGTCTTGCAAGAATAATTGAAGAAGGCTGGAAGATGACTTATTAATTTATAACTTCCAAATTTGATGCGGAAAAATTCGTAACAAGACTTTTTATACTATCTGATTGGACACGGCATTGAATTTTACCTTTGGGGTATTTACTGTAGTGATATGCGGAGGATATTACCATTACTTTTGTTGCATCAAAAATACCGAGTTTGGACAAATCTAATTTAAGTTCGGGACAATCAAATTTATTTATATATTTTTTTACGTTATTCAAAATTTCTTGTGAATTACCGCAATTAAGGTCTAAAAATTTACTTTTTGTTAAATTTTGTGCCATATTTCCCTCTTTTTTACCTAAAAATCGCAGAAAACTTTAAAAACTTTAAAAATTTTATCTTTATTTAATACTTTTAATGTATATTTATTGTATAATTATGCTTAAAGGGGATAGGTAGAAGTTATGAATGTAAAATCAATAAATGATTTAGCAAAGGAAGTCTTAACTGTGGAAGCAAATTCTATATTGAGGTTAAAAGACAGAATAAGTGATAATTTTGATAAGGCAATAGAGCTTTTGTACAATTGTAAAGGCCGTGTGATTGTCACAGGTATGGGGAAATCAGGTTTGATAGGTAAAAAAATTGCCGCCACGCTTTCTTCTACAGGAACTCCGTCATATTTTTTACATCCCGCAGAAAGCACACACGGTGATTCCGGTGTTATTACAAGGGAAGATGTGGTTATTGCTATTTCCAACAGTGGCGAAACCCAAGAGTTGATGAACTTATTACCGCTTATCAAAAGATTCGGTATTCCTATGATAGGTATGACAGGTAAAATGGAATCAACACTTGCAAAATCAAGCGACGTTGTTCTTGATATTTCGGTTGAGCGTGAAGCTTGTCCTTTGAATAAGGCTCCGACTGCAAGTACTACCGCTACGTTGGCAATGGGTGACGCTTTGGCTGTTTGTTTGTTGGAAAAACGCGGATTTTCGGAAGAAGATTTTTTGATTTTCCATCCGTCAGGTGCGCTTGGTAAAGGCTTTTTGTATCATGTTAAAGATTTGATGCTTTCCGATATTGATAAATTACCTATTGTTCATGAAAATGATACATTTACGTCAGTTATTGAAGTTATTTCAAAGTTCAAGCTCGGTATGGCGATTATTGTTGACGGTTCAGGCAAGCTCGCAGGTGTTTTGACAGATGGTGACATAAGAAGAACGCTTATTAAATATCCGGATACAATTTCTTTGTTGATAAAAGATGTTATGACGGTTAATCCGAAAAGAATTACCGAGAATGAATATGCGGCTAGCGCGTTGCATTTGATGGAAAAATATTCTATAACGGCATTGGCTGTTGTTGACAGTTCTGACAAACCGATTGGTGTAATTCATATTCATGATATTTTGAAAGCAGGTGTGGCCTAATGGATTTAAAAGAAAGAGCAAAAAGAATAAAACTCATGGCTTTTGATGTTGACGGTGTTATGACTGACGGAAGTGTAACCTATGATGAAAATGGTGTTGAATATAAGACTTTCAATGCAAAAGACGGGCATGGGCTTGTTAGGATGGCAAAGTCAGGATTTGTTACGGCTATAATCACTGCAAGAAATAACGGTACAGTTACCCATAGGGCTAAAAACCTTAATATAACAGAGCTTCATCAAGGTAAAAAATATAAATTACCTACTTTGGAGGAATTGAGGGTAAAATATAATTTGAGCTATGATGAAATATCATACATGGGCGATGATTTGCCGGATGTTTGCTGCTTGGAAAAAGTAGGGCTGGCATGTTGCCCTAATGACGCTGTTGATGAAGTGAAAAATATTTGCCATTTTGTTTCGTCCAAAAACGGTGGCAAGGGTGCTGTTAGAGAGTTGTGTGATTTTGTTCTTGAAAGTCAAGGCATAGAAAAAGAATATATCGTTTGCGAAGGCAGCAACGGAAGCGGGAGTGAGGTTAAGTAATGTACGAAATTAAAACACAGGCGTTTTTTTCTGCGGCGCATCATTTGTTAAATTATGATGGTGAATGTGAAAATCAACATGGTCATAATTGGATGGTAGAGGCATTTGTTAGGGGTGATACACTCGATAAAAGTAATATTTTAATTGATTACAAGGTTTTGAAGCGTGAATTGAATTCTGTTTTAGAGCTTTTAGATCATAAAGATATAAATGAGGTGCCGGAATTCAACGGTGAGAGCCCTTCCAGTGAAATGATTGCAAGTTTCATTTATTGGAAGTTAAAGGAAAAAATTGTACAGTTAAGCAAGATTTCTGTTTGGGAGACACAAACTTCTTGCGCGTCATACTTTGAAGAGGAATAGTAGGAATGAATTTTATACAGGCAATATTAATGGGGATAGTGCAAGGCCTGAGTGAGTTTTTACCAATATCAAGCTCTGCACATTTGGTTTTTACGTCTAATTTTTACAAGGTTTTTAAGGGGATAGAAATTGTACAGCATTCTAACGAAGAAATATTTTTTGACATAATGCTGCATTTTGGAACGTTAATTGCGGTTTTGATTTTCTTTAGAAAAGAAATTATGGAAATACTAAAAGGTTTGTGGATCGGCGTAAAAACAAAAGATTTTTCTAATCATGATGCGAAAATAGGATTATATATAATTTTGGGTACTATAATAACCGTTGCAGTTGCTTTGCCTATGGAAAAAATTGCGGAAAAACTTGTTTATTCTCCTGCGGTTGTTGGTATTTTACTTATTATTACAGGTTTTGTATTGTTTTACAGTGAATATAAGTCAAAAAAAACTCCGACAAAATCTAGTGTAAACTTGAAAAGTTCTGTGTTTATTGCAATAGCACAGGGACTTGCTGCATTGCCGGGATTTTCACGTTCGGGTTGGACTATCGCAACAGGATTATTCAATGGTCTTGACAGACTTACTGCTGCAAGATATTCATTTCTTTTAAGTATTCCGATTATACTCGGTGCCTCAATGGTATATCCGTTTATAAAAATTGATTTGCATGAAGTTCTTTCATATAATTGGGAAGCTATTTTAATAGGTACATTGGTGTCTTGTATTGTTGGATATTTAT